>CAJAHZ010000063.1 GCA_903939665.1 uncultured Pseudomonadota bacterium
AGATACTTGAAGAGCAGGGCAAGCCCGTGAGCTTCGAGCAGCTTTGCGTATTGCTCGACATCCATAAGCAGGAGCACGAGATGTTCCAGCGACGTTTGGGCGCGATGGAGCGCGAGGCGCAACTGATGCGCAACCGCAAGGGCGCCTACATCGTTCCCGAGCGTGCCAGCCTGATCGCCGGGCGCATCGAGGGGCATGCCGACGGCTACGGTTTTCTCGTTCCTGATGATGGCGGCGAAGATCTTTTTCTCGATGCCAAGCAGATGTCCCGCGTCCTGCATCGCGACCGTGCACTGGCACGGGTAATCGGGCTGGATCGCAAGGGGCGGCGCGAAGGGGCGATCGTCGAGGTGCTTGAACGCGCCAACCGCATGGTCGTGGGGCGCGTCCTGATCGAACACGGTATTACCGTGGTCGTGCCGGAAAACCGGCGCATCAATCAGGATATTCTTGTGTCACCCGACAAGAAGAGCAAGGCCAAGGCCGGACAGGTCGTGATGGTCGAAATCATCGAACAGCCAGACAAGCATTCGCAGCCGATCGGGCGCATAGCCGAGGTGCTGGGCAACTATGCCGATCCCGGCATGGAAATCGAGATTGCGCTGCGCAAGCATGATCTGCCGTTCGAATTCTCGGCGAAGGTGCTTGAAGAAACCAAGGCGCTTCCCGACAAGGTCAAGAAGTCCGAGTGGGCGGGCCGCACCGATTTGCGCGATTTGCCGCTGGTGACGATAGACGGTGAGACCGCACGGGATTTTGACGACGCGGTATTCGCGGAGAAAAAAGGGAAGGGCTGGCGGCTGGTGGTGGCGATTGCCGATGTCAGCCATTACGTGCGCCCCGGTACGGCGCTTGACCGCGACGCCATGGATCGCGGCAACTCGGTCTATTTCCCGCGCCGAGTGATTCCGATGCTGCCGGAGAAGCTGTCGAACGGCCTGTGCTCGCTTAACCCCGAGGTTGAGCGCTTGGCGATGGTCTGCGACATGGATATCAACAACAGCGGCGAGATCAAGGCTTACAAGTTCTACCCGGCGGTTTTCCGTTCGCAGGCGCGGCTGACCTATAACCAGGTCTGGGACTGGCTGTCCGGCGCTGTCGAGCCGGAAACGGACGTTCAGCGCAGCCTGCAGCCGCAGCTCAAGGCTCTCTACGCACTGTTCCAGATATTGCTCAAGGCCCGCGGCAAGCGTGGTGCCATCGACTTCGAAACCATCGAAACGATCATGCTGTTCAACGATCAGGGCAAGATCGACAATATTGTGCCGGTGCATCGCAACGATGCGCACCGGCTGATCGAGGAGTGCATGCTGGCGGCCAACGTTTGCGCCTCTGCTTTTCTGCAGTCCAACAAGCAGCCTTGTCTGTACCGCGTGCACGAAGGCCCGACGCCAGAGAAACTGGAAGGGCTGCGCAATTTTCTCAAGGAATTTGGTCTCGGCCTCTCTGGCGGCGACGATCCGACGGCCAAGGATTACGCGGCGCTGCTCGAGAAAATCAAGCCGCGTCCTGACGCCCAGCTGCTGCAGACGGTGATGCTGCGTTCCTTACGTCAGGCGCAGTACAGCCCGGATAACGTCGGCCATTTTGGCCTTTCTTACGAGCACTACACCCACTTTACCTCGCCGATCCGGCGCTATCCTGATTTGCTCGTGCATCGTTCGATCAAGGCGGTCCTCGAAGGCACGCGCTATCAGCCGGGTAAGTGGGACGAGATCGGCATGCACTGTTCAATGACTGAGCGCCGCGCCGACGAGGCGACGCGTGATGTCAATAACTGGTTGAAGTGCTACTACATGCGTGATCGCATCGGCGAGGAGTTCGACGGAACGATCGCTGCGGTGGTGCCGTTTGGTGTGTTCGTTGCGCTGGATTCCGTTTATGTCGAGGGCCTCGTTCACGTCTCGGAACTGGGCGAAGATTATTTTCAGTACGACAACGTCAAGCACCAGATGCTAGGCGAGCGCAGCGGAAAACGCTATCGGCTGGGGGATCGCATGCACATCAAACTGGTCAGGGCCGATCTGGAAACCGGGCGGATTGATTTTGTTCTGGGCGAAGGGTCACGCTCTGCATCGGCCCCAGCCGCTAGATCTGTCGCGGATAAGAAAATGGGGAACAAAAAACGATCTTGATTCAGTCGGCTGCCGCGGCGACCTCCTTGCTGGCGATGCGGTTTCTGCCGGCGTGCTTGGCGGCGTAGAGTGCGCTGTCTGCCGCGGCGAGTAGCCGATCGGCGCCGAGATCGGGAAACGGAATACTTGCCGCGACCCCTGCGCTGATCGAAACGAGGCCGCCGATATCCGAAGTTTCATGCGGAATCGCTAGATCATGGATGTGCTGCACGATCCGTTCGGCAACAAGGCGTGCGCCGTTTACATCGGTGTTGGGCATGAGGATGACGAACTCCTCGCCGCCATAGCGCGCGATCAGATCAGCCGGACGGAAAATCTTCTCCTCCATCGCGCGCGCAACGCTTTTCAGACAGTCATCACCTTTCTGGTGGCCGTAGGTGTCGTTGTAGCGCTTGAAATGATCAACGTCGATGAGCAGCAGCGCCATTGGCGTTTGATCGCGTTGTGCGCGATGCCACTCGGCAGCAAGTGACTCATCGAAACAGCGGCGATTGGCAATTCCGGTCAGCCCGTCTTTGGTCGCCAGACGCTGCAGCGCCATCTGGGCTTCTTTTTGTTGCGTGATGTCGCGCATGGTTTCAACGACAGCGATCAGTGTGCCGTCTTCGTCGAAAATCGGTCCGGCGTCGATCGCGAGATAACACTGTCGCCCGGCACGCGGCATGATGCACCAGTTTTCTGCGCGCAAGCCGAGTTCCGTGTCGCTCATGTGCGTGTGATTGGCATACAGGGTGGGCAGATCATCGGTCTGCCCCAGTACCAGCGTGTCCGCCAGGCAGTGGCGGGGTTCGTCGTAAAAGCCACGCCAGTGTTCGCTGGTGCCGATGACTTCCGATGCCGAAACGCCGGTGAGCCGCTCGCAGGCCCTGTTCCAGATGATGACGCGGCGTTCGGCGTTGAGCACGAAGGTTGGCACAACCAAGTCCTGCATCAACCTGATCGCAAATGTCAGGGACGAATCCGGTCGGTGCTGAGCGTTGCTGTCGGGATTCTTTTTGCTCATCTTCGTTTCCCTCTTCACGCAGGATATTACTTTCGTTGCATATAGCGATGGACCATACGCTGCAGGTCACTGGCTGTCAATTTTCATGCCTTGGCAATGGTCATTTCGGGCGCGCTTAGCGGACAGCGCCGACAGGCGCAGTGCGAACTGTTAGAATCGCAGCCTCTTTGTCCCGTGGTTTTCAGCCCATGTCCCATTCGCGCTCGATTTTCGGTTTTCATTCGATCCTGGCAAAACTTCGCCACGACCCCGGCGCAGTCCGCGAAATTTATGTTGATGCCGGGCGGACTGACGCGCGGATGCGCGACCTCATCAAACATGCCGAATTCGCCAAGCTGCGGGTCGTGCCGGTGGATTCGGCCCGTTTGGCGGCGATGGCGCCGGGCGCGCAGCATCAGGGGGTGATTGCGCACGTCGACGCGACGCAACGTTATGTGAGCCTTGACGACGTGCTCGACACGCTCGAAGAACCCGCCTTTCTTCTGGTGCTCGACGGCATCCAGGATCCGCACAACCTCGGCGCCTGTCTGCGCGTTGCTGACGCAGTGGGCGCGCATGCCGTGATCGCGCCGAAGGACCGGGCGGTCGGCTTGACGCAAACAGCGGTCAAGGTAGCCAGCGGCGCAGCCGAGACCGTGCCGTACATTACCGTGACCAATCTGGCGCGCACCCTGCGCGAGCTGCAGGAGCGCGAGATCTGGGTGGTCGGCACCGATGTTGGCGAAGGCACCGAAGATCTCTACACGGCGCAATGGCCGCTGGCGACCGCCTGGGTCCTTGGCGCCGAGGGCGATGGAATACGTCGTCTGACGCGCGAGACCTGCGATCAACTGGTGAGCATCCCGATGCTTGGCTCGGTGCAGAGCCTGAACGTATCGGTGGCGACCGGCGTCTGCCTGTATGAGGCACGTCGCCGTCGCGGTAACTGAAGTCAAGCCGCGGCGATAAAACTCGCTGCCGGTTCAAAGTCCTTGCCCAGAGCCGTAGCAACGGCCGCATGTGTGATCTGCCCCGCGCAGACATTGAGGCCGGCGGCGAGACCGGCATCGTCGCGTAAGGCCTGCCGCCAGCCCTTGTCAGCCAGCGCCCGCAGATAAGGCAGGGTGGCATTGTTTAGCGCCAGCGTCGAGGTGCGCGGCACAGCGCCCGGCATGTTGGCAACGCAATAGTGCACCACGCCTTCTTCGATGAACACCGGGTCGCCGTGTGTAGTGACTCGTGACGTTTCGCAACAGCCCCCCTGATCGATGGCAACGTCGACGATGACCGCACCGTTCTGCATTTTTTTGAGCAGTGTGCGGGTGATCAATTTCGGTGCGGCTGCACCTGGCAGCAACACCGCACCGATGATCAGATCAGCGCTGCAGATGGATTCCTCAACCGTCCCGGTGCTCGCCATCAGGGTGCGAACACGCCCGTGATATTCGCGGTCGAGTACATCGAGCCGCTCCAGTGCGCGGTCAAGGACGGTGACGTCAGCACCCAGGCCAACGGCCATCCGCGCTGCATGCGCGCCGACCGTGCCGGCGCCGAGAACGGTCACCTTGCCCGGTGCGACGCCGGGAACGCCGCCAAGCAATACGCCGCGGCCACCGTGTGTGATTTCAAGAAAGTGCGCACCGGCCTGTACCGCCATGCGCCCGGCTACTGCAGACATCGGCGCCAGCAGTGGCAAACGGCCATCACGGTCAGTCACTGTCTCGTAGGCGATGGCGACACAGCCTGACTGCAGAAGGGCTTCGGCCTGTTGCGGATCGGGGGCAAGGTGCAGGTAGGTGAAGAGGAGTTGATCGGGCCGCAGGAAAGAAAATTCAGCCGCCTGCGGTTCCTTGACCTTGATGACCAGCTCGACCGCCCAGGCATCCGCTGCACTGCCGACAATGCGGGCGCCAGCTGTTGCATAGTCCGCATCTAAAAATCCGATGCGTGCGCCAGCGCCGGATTGCACCAGAACTTCGTGGCCGGCAGCGGTCAAATCACGTACTGAAGCCGGAACCAGCCCGACGCGGAACTCACTGGATTTAACTTCGCTCGGAACGCCGATCCGCATTTCGCTTTCCTCCAGAGGTTTTGCTGCAATACGGCCAGTATGCCTTGAGTGCGCTACAAATAATGGGCATCACTACTGTTTGTCCAAAAACGGTTGTCGCGCCGCCCGACAAAGGTAACGTGAGTAGGACCCGCATCATCAACGCCCTCTGAACTATCGCGTCGGGAATTTGTCTTTTTGATGTGTTTCATTCGTGTTGCGCGAATTGCGCAGACGAAACCAGATCAGGATTATTTTCTCTCGTGGATATCGAACATCGCCCCTGGCATACCCTTTCAGCAACCGAATCTGCGCATTCGCTGACAGTCGTCCCTGCGGATGGTTTGAGCACAACTGCTGCCGCCGAACGACTCGCCATCTTTGGGGAGAACAAGCTGGCTGAGGCTGTGCCGCGTCCGCTCTGGCTCAAATTCCTCGATCAGTTCAGGAATTTTCTGGTTATCGTGCTGCTGTTTGCGGCGGGGCTGGCTTGGGCCATCGGCGATCTCAAGGACGCCGGAGTGATTCTGGTCGTGGTGTTGCTCAATGCCGGCCTTGGCTTCTGGCAGGAACACCGCGCGGAGCGTACCCTGGCAGCACTCAAGGAGATGCTGGCGGCGCATGCACGGGTGCGCCGTGATGGTTTGGTTTCAGACATTGACGCCAGCCTGCTGGTGCCGGGCGACATCGTCTTGCTGGAAGCCGGAGACCGCGTGCCAGCCGACGGCCGGCTGCTGGCGGCGCACAATCTGGAGGCGGAGGAAGCGGCGCTCACCGGCGAATCGCACGCCGTCGGCAAGCGCATTATCGCCCTTGAAAGCGACAACCTGCCGCTCGGCGATCGCCTGAACGTGCTGTTCATGAATACGGTGCTTACTCGCGGCAGGGCCGAACTGCTGATCACCGAAACCGGCATGCGCAGCGAAATGGGTAAACTGGCCGGAATGATCGCCAGCGCGGAGGATGGGGAAACCCCGCTGCAACGCCAACTCGATGCGCTGGGCAAGAAACTGCCCGTTATCGCCGGGTTCGTTGTAACGGTCATTTTTCTGGTCGATTACCTGCGCGGCCAGCCGATGACCGAGGCGGCGATGACTGCCGTCGCTTTGGCGGTGGCCGCCATTCCCGAGGGCCTGCCGGCGGTGGTCACCGTCACCTTGGCCGTTGGCATGTGGCGCATGGCACAGAATCGCGCCATTCTCAAAAAGCTGTCCGCCGTAGAAACCTTGGGCTCGACGACTGTGATCTGTTCGGACAAGACCGGTACCTTGACCCTGAACCAGATGACCGCCCGCGCCGGCTGGTATGCCGGGCAGGGGTTTTCGGTCAGCGGCGAGGGCTATCGGGCAGAGGGGGGAATTGAGGCAACGCCAGAGACTGATCTGCGCCCGCTGCTGTTGCCGATGGTCTTATGCACCGACTCGCGCGTGCGCGACGGCCAGTTGATTGGTGATCCGACCGAAGGCGCGCTATGGGTGCTGGCGCAGAAAGGCGGTCTTGATCCCGAAGCCGAACAGGAACGCCAGCCGCGTATTGCTGAAATCCCATTCGACTCGGCGCACAAGTTCATGGCCACCTTTCACCATTCCGGCGAAACGGTTGAAATGCTTATCAAGGGAGCGCCGGACGTCCTGCTGGGGCGGGCTTCCCGCTGGCTCACCGCGAAGGCTTTACTGCCTATGGACGAAGCCTCCCGCCGCCTGATCGAGGACGCGAACGAAAGTCTGGCAGGCCAGGCGCTGCGCGTGCTGGCCGTGGCCCACCGGAGCATTCCGGCAAGAGATTTCGACCCGGCGGGTGACCTGATGGCTTGGGCCAGCGAATGGACTTTTCTCGGTCTTGCCGGCCTGATGGACCCGCCGCGAGCCGAAGCCAAGGCTGCTATCGCGTTGTGCCACCAGGCCGGAATACAGGTCAAGATGATCACCGGCGACCACCAGGCAACCGCCGCTGCCATCGCTCGCGAACTGGGCCTGGTTGGCCACGTGGTCAGCGGCGCCGAACTGGATGGCATGGATGACGCGGCATTCGCCATGCGCGTCAATGACATTGCCGTGTTTGCTCGCGTCTCGCCAACCCACAAGGTGCGCATCGTGCACGCCCTGAAGTCGGTCGGCCATGTGGTGGCGATGACCGGCGACGGTGTCAACGATGCCCCGGCGCTTAAGGCTGCCGATATCGGCGTGGCGATGGGCATTACGGGTACAGCGGTAACTCGTGAAGCGGCGACTCTGGTGCTTACCGATGATAACTTCGCGACCATCGTGCGCGCCGTCGAAGAAGGCCGGGTGATCTACGATAACATCGTCAAGTTCGTGCGCTTTCAGCTATCAACCAACATCGGCGCGATCCTGACCGTACTTACGGCCACGCTGCTCGGCTGGCCGGCGCCGTTCACGGCCATCCATCTGCTGTGGATCAACATCATCATGGACGGCCCGCCAGCCATGACCCTCGGCATCGAGCCGGCCCGCCCCGGTCTGATGCGCGACCATCCGCGCTTGCAGGCCGCGCAGATTCTCAGCGCCAAGCGTCTGCTACGCCTTGCGCTCTATGGGGTCGTGATGATGATCGGCACCCTGCACATGTTCCGGCATGGGCTTGCAGCGCACGGCCAGGATTACGCGCTGACCCTGGCCTTCACCACCTTCGTGCTGTTCCAGTTCTTCAACGTATTTAACGCCCGTGCCGAACATGGCAGCGTTTTCAATGCCACCTTCTTCGCCAATGGCAAACTCTGGCAGGCCTTGGTCAGCGTGCTGGCGCTGCAGGTGCTGGTGGTGCATTGGGGCCCGGCGCAGTTGGTGTTCGATAGCGTTGATCTGACCTTGAACGACTGGGGTCGGGCGCTGGCGGTTGCTTCGTCGGTGCTGTTGCTGGATGAAGCGCGAAAACTGCTGCGTGGGCTTTCACGCATCACGCACTGAACCGCTGAACCGCACCGGCTGGCACAGCGGCGCTGGGTAAGCACAATGGCAGCAAATCAGAGGAGGCATGAATGAGCATCAAGGAAACAGGCAACGAGTCGAAACGGCAGGAAGATCCCTTGGTCAGTCGCCTTTACGGCAGCATCCGTTACGCCGCCCGGGTGCTGGCCGTGCTCATGGTACTGGTGATCTGGTGGGGCGTCGCCGACGTTATTTACGTCCTGTACGACCGCATCAGCACGCACCCTTATTTTCTGCTCGAGATCCGTGACATTCTCGCCACCTTCGGCGCCTTCATGGCGGTATTGATCGCCATTGAAGTCTTCCTGAATATCGTCAGCTACCTCAGCGATGATGCGCTGCACATTGACATCGTGCTGGCAACCGCCTACATGGCGGTTCTGCGCAAGATCATCATTCTTGATTACAAGGAGGTCAGCCCGGATTATGTCTATGCTACGGCGGCACTCGCTGTGGCCCTGGCGATCGGCTATTGGCTGACTAAAGCGCCGCAGCCTGGTCAGCGTTTTTCTGGCAAGCCGTGATCGCTGCGGCGTGGTTCAAAAAGCACGGTTTTGGGGGTGGCACAGCGACGACCTTTTTGGCCGTGCCGAGCGCGGCTTCTCGATTGGCACAAGCAAAGCTGTCTATCGGACGATCGCTAACCGTACCGGGCTCTGGTGATGGTCTATGAATCTGCGTGAAGCAATCCTCTGGCACCCGGACCCGTCGGCCGCGTTGGTATCATCCCGGCGTTTCTTGCGGCTGATGTCACGAAGATGTGGCGCCGGTCAGACGATCATCCCTGCGCCGACCGTGTTGTTGCTCGACTCGTCAATGACGATGAAAGCGCCGGTGCCACGGCTCTCGATGTAGGGGTCGGCAAAGATCGGTTGCGCCAGCTTGAAGCTGACCTTGGCGATGTCATTCATCGCCAGCTTTTCTGCCGGCTGACGCTCCATGGTGTTGATGTCCATG
>CAJAHZ010000064.1 GCA_903939665.1 uncultured Pseudomonadota bacterium
GATCCTCAAGAAACGCGAAAACTACCGGCGCGCCTTCGATGCTTTCGATCCGGCGCTGATCGCCCGCTACGGCGACGAAAAAGTCGCCGCCCTGCTCGCCGATCCCGGCATCGTCCGCAACCGCGCCAAGGTCGCCGCCGCCATCCTCAACGCCAAAGCCTGCCTCGCGCTCAGCGCCGGCGGACAATCATTCAGCGATTTCCTCTGGCAATTTGTCGACGGCGTCCCGATCCAGAATCAATGGACCTCACTGGCCGAGGTGCCGGTCGAAACCACCCAGTCGAATGCGATGAGCAAGGCCCTGCTAAAGGCCGGCTTCAAGTTCGTCGGACCGACCATCTGCTATGCCTTCATGCAGTCGGCCGGCATGGTGAACGACCACCTGACGACCTGCCCGCGTCACACCGAAGTCAAGGATCGCTTGCGCGGGTAATCAATGCGTAGTTGCCACTGGCTCAAATCAATCGGCCTCAAGCGACGATATTTTCTATAAGAACATCAAATCAATCTATAGTATCCATTCACTTGTTAATTCACACATCAATTCACAGCGATGTCATCGCACCTTGACCTTATCCGCATGCGCCTATCAGTTGGGCCGTTGTCCGCACGCCAACTGATTGAAAGTATTGGCGTCAGTCAGCCAACGCTCTCGCGCGCGCTGACCGAACTTGGCGACGAAGTCGTCCGGATCGGCGCAGCGCGATCAATTCAATACACGCTTCGCGATAGCACGCGCGGATTGCCCGACATCCCGATTTATCGGGTCAATGCAGAAGGCCGGATCCGGCAACAAGGAACGCTGATTCCCGTGCGCCCGGAAGGCTTCGTCATGCGCCAGGAGAACGGCGTCGCCCTGCACAGCGACGGCTTGCCTTGGTGGCTGTTGGATATGCGCCCGCAGGGCTATCTCGGTCGAGCGTACGCGGCTCGCCATGGGGCTGAACTTGCCCTGCCGGAGCGCCTCACCGACTGGACAGATAGCCACGCCTTGCGGGCGCTGATTGCCCATGGCCATGATGTGACCGGCAATCTGCTGCTCGGTGATATTGCGCGGGATCGTTTTCTCGCCGCGCCCATCCCGGAGCCAATCGCGAAGGAACACAAGGGCGAGGAATATGCCAGGTTGGCGCTCGGAGCAGCCCGTGGTGAGATAGCCGGATCATCGGCCGGGGGCGAGCAACCAAAGTTCACTGCTTTTGCCATGACGCCTGCTGGCGCTCGGCACGTCATCGTGAAATTCAGCGAGCTTGAGGAAAGCCCGGTAAGCGAACGCTGGCGCGATCTGTTGCTGGCGGAACACCTCGCGCTGGAGACGCTGCGCGAAGCCGGTATCCCCGCCGCGAGGACGCAGATATTTGACCATGGCGGCCAGCGCTTTCTTGAGGTTGAGCGTTTTGACCGCGCCGGCAACCTGGGCCGGCGTGCGCTGATTTCTTTGGCCGCGCTGGATGCCGAATTTATCGGGGCAGGAACAGGGGGCTGGCCAGTCATTGCACGCCGCCTTGCGGCTGACGGCCGGATCCGTCGAGAAACAGCGGATGCCGCAGATTTGCTGTGGGCTTTTGGCACCCTGATCGGCAACGCTGATATGCACAGCGGCAACCTGTCATTCATCTCGGAGCAGGGTCATCCTTACGACATTGCGCCGGCCTACGACATGACGCCGATGGCCTTCGCACCGCGCAGTGGGGGCGGGCTGCCTGACACCCTCAGCGAGTCGACCATTCTCGCCAGTGTGTCCAACGAAATCTGGTCGCGTGCTGAGGAACTGGCGCGCGCATTCCTCGCCCGGGTCATTGCGACAACAGGATTCAGCCACCGGTTCGTATGGTGTAGCGCCACGCTGGAACAGCACATCGAGACGGCCAGCGCCAAGATCAGACGCTTGAGTTGAGTCGTGGACTACGGCGACCCCGCCATGGCCGCGCAATCGGGACTACGACCGGAATTCCCTCATCGCCGCGTCAGCAGCAGCCCGCACTCCAAGTGCTCGGTATAGGGGAACTGGTCGAATGCCGCAGCGGCGGTAATCTCATGCGTGGCCTGCAGCGCGGCTACATTTTCAAGCAGGCTTTGTTGGTTGCACGAGATGTACAGGATGCGCTCGAAACCCGCTGCCAGCGCCAAGGTTGGCGCGTCCAGCCCGCTGCGCGGCGGATCGACGAAGAGCGTGGAAAAGCGGTACTGGCCGAGATCGACGCCCTCCATGCGGCGGTACTCGCGCTCGCCGGCCAGCGCACCGCTGATCTCGTCGCTCGACATGCGCACCAGCGTCACATTCCCGATCTGGTTGGCCTCAAGGTTGTACTGCGCGGCGTGCACCGAGGTCTTGCTGACTTCGGTGGCCAGCACGCGC
>CAJAHZ010000065.1 GCA_903939665.1 uncultured Pseudomonadota bacterium
CGGGTTGTGACCGATCGCTTCGTCTCGGCTGTAGCCGGTGAGGTCAGTGAATGCCTGGTTGACGGAGATGATGCAACCGGTCGTGTCGGAGACGACGATGGCGTGGTCGGTTGCTTCAAATGCCTTGACGTAGAGCGAGGTTTGTTCTTCTTCGCGGCGCAGTTCGGTGATGTCGTCGCCAATCAGCATCGTGCCTTTGACGCGGCCCGAGAACTCGCGCCAGATGACGGCATGCCACGAAATATGGCGAGACTGATTCTCTCCGGTCAGCAATTCCGACTGGAACTCGGTCGGGAACAGCGTGTTCTGGGTTCCGCCCGGGTAGAGTTCTTCAAGCAAGCCACGATCGCTCGGCGCAAGATGTTGCTCGAACAGGCTGCAGTTGACGAGCTCAGTGCCGCCGCATTTGAGCAGCCGGCACAGGCTTCCGTTGGAGAACAGCACGCGGCCGCGCGTGTCGAGGATCACTGCAATCAACCGGGTCTGCTTGAGCAGCGGAAAGACGTTCTGAACGGAGCGCTCCATTTCCGCCTCGCCCTCCTGGTAGGGCGTAACGTCGAAGCATAGGGACAGGTGACCGATAAATTCGCCGCTCGGCGTGGTTTGCGGCATGCCCTGCCCGACAAACCAGCGAAAGATCCCGTCTTCGCGCAGGTAGCGAAACATCAGCCGGAACGGCGCCTGGCCGAGCCGTGCCTCGCCCAGACCATGCGCAAGTACTCCGCGGTCATCCGCATGGACGCGATCCAGCCACCCGTTGCCGAGTTCCTGCAACCTGTCGCGGCCCGTGAATGCCGTCCATGATGGGCTGACGAAGCTGCATGCGCCTTCTGCATCGCTTACCCAGACGAGGATGTTTGCCGGGTAGGCAAGAAAGTGGAAGTCATCAATGCCCTTCGGAGAGCGGGCTGGGTCGGGTTGCGCGTTGCTGTCGTTCATTTCAGGGATTCCACCGGGGGGCTGTTCTTCAGTGCTTTATGATAGCGCAAGCGAGGCCAGCAGCAATTCCCCGTGGGCGATTTAAGCCCAATCCACGCTTTGCATTGCCGGCGCCTGATCAGTGAGCGTCCTTTTTTACATGCGCGGCCGTGTCGAAAAATCTGAAGCTCCCGTGCCCACCTTGTTTGGCTTGATACATCGCTGTATCCGCGTGTTTCATCAAGTCTTGCGCGCTGCCGCCATCGTCGGGATAGATGCTGATGCCGATGCTGGGTGTGCTGATGGCGGAGTGACCTTCAATCGCGTACGGTGGGTTGAGAACTTCCAGTAGTTTTTGCGCAATGATGCGGGCGTCGTCTGAACCACTCGCGTCCGGCACCAGCACAACAAATTCGTCACCGCCCAATCGGGCGATCGTGTCGACGGCACGCACACAGGTTCTCATGCGCTGCGCTACGGCTTTCAGTAGCTCGTCTCCGGCGCTGTGGCCGTGGGTGTCATTGACCAGCTTGAAGTGATCCAGATCGAGGTAAAGCAGTGCCACTTTGCTACCAATGCGTATTGCCCGTTCGATCGCTTGCTCAAGCCGATCCAGCAGAAGGCTGCGGTTGGGCAGACCGGTCAGTGAGTCGTAGTGCGCGAGATATTCCAGGCGGTCCTCGACAGCCTTACGCTCCGAGTTGTCGTAAAAAATACCGACAAAATTTGTCAGTTCCCCCGCAGGATTCTTGATGGCGCTGATTGAAAGATATTTCGGATAGATGCTGCCGTCTTTGCGTCGGTCCCAGACGTCGCCATGCCAGTGCCCGGTGGCCAGGAGCGTTTCCCACAGCTGTTTGTAAAATGCCTGATCGTGCCGGCCGGACTGGAGTATGCGCGGATTGTTGCCGACCGCTTCGTCGCGGCTGTAACCGGTGAGGTTCGTGAAGGCACGGTTGACGGAGATGATGGTGCCGACAATGTCGGTGACGATAATCGCATGGTCGGTGGCCTCGAATGCCTTGACGTAGAGCGAGGTCTGTTCCTCTTCGTGGAGCAGATTTGTTACGTCGTCGCCGATCAGCATGGCGCCCTTGGCTCGACCGGCGAAGTCGCGCCAGATCACGGCGTGCCACGAAACATGGCAGGATTTGTTTTCGCTGGTCAGCAACTCTGACTGGAACTGGGCGGGGAAATTCGTGCACTGGGTTCCGCCGGGGTAAAGGCTTTCAAGCAGATCGCGATTGCACGCGGCGAGATAATGTTCAAACAGGTTGCAGTCCAACAAAGTACTCCCGCTGCGTTTCAGCAGCCGGCACAGGCCGCCGTTTGAAAACTGCACTCGCCCGTGAACGTCCAGGATGACAGCGATCAGGCGGGTTTGTTTGAGCAGGGGGAACACCTCCTGGATGGACCGCTCCATTTCTGCCTCGCCCTCCTGATAGGGCGTGACATCGAAACACAGGCTCAGGTAGCCGACAAACTCATTGTTTGGCGTACTGTGCGGCATGCCCTGGCTCATCAACCAGCGGTACATGCCATCTTCGCGCAGGTAGCGGAACATCAGGCGGAACGGCTGTTGCTTGCCCGCCTTGCTGCGACAGCCGTTATCCAGTCCCAGGATGAGTGCCTCGCGGTCATCCACGTGGACGCGATCCAGCCATCCGTTGCCCAATTCGTCTGCTAGCTTGCGGCCAGTAAATGTCGTCCACGATGGGCTGACATAGGTGCATAAGCCCTTGGCGTCACTCACCCAGACCAGGAGGTTTGCCGGATAGGCGAGATAGTGAAAGTTTTCGCTAACACCAGAAAACCGTGCGCGGTCGGCGGGGGGGCTGTCGGTCATGGCATTGCTCCACTAAGCGTTTGGTCGTTTGGTCGTTTGGTCGCCACGAAGTCCATATTATGCGAGAGTTTCCTTGGTTTCTAATAGGGGGCATCTATTGCCGCTCCGCTCAGCGCCCGGGGAAGGTGCAGGCCAATTCTTTGTTGCCGCCGCTCAGGCGGCAGCGGCTGATTGTTTTGCCGTCAACGTCAAGCACTGTGCCGGCCCAGCCTTCAATATCGCGTTCGAGTAGTAGAAAACTGTAGCGGTTGAGCAGGATGCCGCTCGCGGCAGCAATGCCCTCGTAGCGTTGCGCCCCCGGCGCCGCTTGCTCCTTGCTGCCCTTGTTGTCCTCCCCCTCGTAGAAGGGTGATTTGGGGTCCAGTGATTCCAGCTGCGTGCCGCCGCCGCCGATGATGATCTGTGCTGGTCGACCGGCGGGGTAGTGCTCGCTATCCGCGTCGGGCAAAAAATTGATCGTTTCAAAGGCGTGTTGGTGCCCGGCAAAAGCGGCTTGTACATTGCCCGGTAGCGTGTTGTGCAGCGCTGTCTGCAGTGCGTTGGGTTGCGATGCGGCGTTGATCAGGTCGTACCAGATTGGCCGGTGCGAGAAGAACCACAGCTTCTGTTTGCCGGGTGCGGCGTGCAATACGGCCAACGTGCGCTTGAACAACTCGATATCCTGCGGCGTCTCGCTGGCCGGTCGGTAGTCTTCGTGCCCCGAGTTGTCTGCAATGATCAGCCCGAGCTTGCTGTCCAGATCAATACGATAGGCGTCGGCGGTGAGGTTGTTGGCAAGTACCGACCGGCTGGCTGATTTGTAGCGTTGATCAGTGCAGGCCTGGTAGGGCAGTGGCGAGAGGAAACGCATCCAGCCTTCGCCGGCTCGGTCGCAGTTTTCATGATTGCCGCGCACAAACACCCAGGGTGCGGCGGTCAGTAGTGGCGTGGCCGGGGTGAAAAAATCGGCGTTCCAGCCGGCCCAGCCGTAGCTTACGACGAGGCCCTTGTCGATGAGCGGCGTACAGCGTTCGGGGTCGTCGCAATATTCCCGGTAGTGATAGTCGCCGACGTGGATGACCAGATCGGGTTGCGTACGCGCTGCCGCCGTTGCGATTTTCTGCCACGGCCAGGCGTCCGGGTTGGCACAGTCCTGAATCGGATCGGCCTTGCCGTCAGCTGGCACCTTGATGCGGCAGCCGGTGTCGCCGAGCACGATGATGCGTCGGGTGTCCGTCTTGGGCAGCGGAACGGCACGGCCATTGATGAGCGCGCTGCCGGTGGCCGGCGCAAGCGCCAGTTCGCAGGACGACACGGCAAAGCCCGGATTGAATGCCCGGTTGTCCTGTCCGTTTGCTTCCGGATTGGCGCTGGCTCGCCGTGTCA
>CAJAHZ010000066.1 GCA_903939665.1 uncultured Pseudomonadota bacterium
CCGCGCCAGAGGGCGTCAAGGGCATTTCGCTGTTCGTCGTGCCGAAGTTCATGGTCAATGCCGACGGCAGTCTGGGTGAGCGCAACGACGCTTATTGTGTGTCGATCGAACACAAACTCGGCATCCACGCGAGCCCGACGGCGGTGATGGCTTTTGGCGACCATGGTGGCGCGGTCGGCCATCTGGTGGGGCAGGAAAACCGGGGCCTTGAATACATGTTCGTGATGATGAACGCTGCCCGTTTCGGCGTCGGCCTGGAAGGCGTTGCCGTTTGCGAACGTGCGTATCAGCGCGCCCGCGACTACGCGCGCGATCGCATTCAGTGCACCGACATCGGCGTGCGCGGCGGGCCGAAGGTGGCGATTATTGCCCACCCGGACGTGCGCCGCATGCTGATGAGCATGAAATCGCAAGCCGAGGCGACACGCGCGCTGGCTTACGTTGTTGCTGCTGCGCATGATGCAGCCACCCATCACGCGGACCCGGAAACGCGCAAGCAGAATCAGGCTTTTGTTGATCTGATGATCCCGGTGGTCAAGGGCTGGAGCACCGAGGTCGGTGTCGAGGTCGCCTCGACCGGCGTCCAGGTGCATGGCGGCATGGGTTTCATCGAGGAAACCGGCGCCGCGCAACACCTGCGCGATTCGCGTATCTCGACCATTTACGAAGGGACAACCGGCATCCAGGCGAACGACCTGATCGGTCGCAAGATGGCGCGCGAAGGCGGTGCCACGCTGAAGTCGGTGATCGGCATGATGCGTGCGCTTGATGTCGATCTGGCGAAGCAGGGCGGCGAGCATTTTGCTGCAATACGGAGTCGTTTCAGCGCGGGGGTCGAGGCGCTGGAAAAATCGGGAGCCTGGATTGTCGCCACCTACGGCAGTGATGTGCGCGCTGCATCGGCGGGTGCCGTGCCTTTCCTACGGCTGTTTGGCATCGTCGCCGGCGGCTGGCAGATGGCGCGTGCCGCGCTGGTTGCGCAAGGTAAGATCGACGGCGGCGACAACGACCCGTTCTATGCCGCGAAGATCGTCACGGCGCGTTTCTTTGCCGACCACTTTCTGTCGCAGGCCGACGGTCTGTCCAGTACGGTGACCGACGGCGCGATTGGCGTGATGGCGCTGGCTGATGACATGTTTTGATGCCGCATTTTCGCGGCGCAGCGTTCGTGGTCGTGGCGATTTTTGTCGTCTCGGTTAGAATGTGGCGTGGATTTACAGAAGGAGTGCAGCATGAATGAAGCGACACGTCAGGGGGCCGAAGCGCTACGCCGTGTAGTGGGTGAGGCAAATGTCGGCGAACTCAGTTTTCCGACCAGCGTCGACGCCAGCCGGCGGGTCATGAAGGCCGTTGAAAACCCTGATCTCGGCCTTTCGGATCTGGCCAAGATTGTCGTCGCTGAACCTCTGTTGTCAGCCAAGGTAATTCGCCTCGCCAACTCGGTCGCGCTCAATCCGACCAACCAGACGGTACGCGACGTGAAGCAGGCCGTGATGCGCGTCGGGATGGACCCGATCAAGTCGCTGGCGATGGTGCTGGTCATGGATCAGTTGCGTCAGTCGCAGCGGCATAGCGGCACGCGCGAGCTTTCCAATCGCCTCTGGGAGCGCAGCATTCACGTGGCGGCGCTGTCCTTTGTCGTCGCCCGCAAGCTGACGCGGCTCAACGCCGATGAAGCGATGTTTGCCGGTATCGTGCACGACCTCGGACGTTTTTATCTGCTTTCGCGGGCTGCCGATTACCCCGCCTTGCTTGAAGACCCTGTGGTCCTGGCCGAAACGGTCAACGATCTGGCCGACCGCGCCGGCGCTATGGTGTTCGCCAAGCTTGATCTGCCCGAGTCGGTGGTCAAGGCGGTGCTCTCGGCGCGCCATTACAGCGGTTCAATGCCGCCGGCAACGCTGGGTGACCTGATTTTTGTGGCCAGTGCGTTGTCGCCGCGCGCCGATCCGTTTGATGAACTGGATGCCCGTATTGTCGTGCCAGAGAACCGCGCCGTGGCGCTGGGCCTCGATCAGAGCACGGTGGCTGAGGTGGTTACAGCCTCCGGCGATGAAATCTACTCGATCGTGATTGCGCTGGAATCCTGAGCGGCGCGTCGCCCCGACCGACTGCCCGATCAGTATTCGTATATTTCGCCAAAGCCCTGAAGGCCGAATTCAAATTGGGGTAGCCAGCGGTATTTTGCCTGCCACTGATACTGGAAATCAGTCTGGCCGGGTTCTTCGGCGCGATAGCTGTGCTGGAAAAGCAGGTTGGCGTTCAACTGAATCTTGCCAAATTCGGTCTGAAACAGCGGACCTCATTTTACTTCCCAACCTTCGGCGTGGACCTTGGGGCGCTCGATTTCCACGAGGAAGCTGATATCGACCGGATATTTTCCGGTCTCGGTCAGCTGGAACTTGTTTTCCCATTCAACGGCGTCGTATTTCGTCGCTTCGCCATTCTCGCGCTTGTACTTGAGGTACAACTCGGTAAACCACCATTCTTTCGCGCCATAGCCGAAACCGATGCTGGCAGCCGACTCGCGCGGTGTGTCGCCTTTTTTGGCGCTACCGTATTTGAAGTCAATTTCCTTTTCGCCGTACTCGACGGTGGGCGTGTAGACGTAGTCTGACGGGCCTGCGTGAGCGGACAAAGGGCTCAGCAGTGCCCCTGCAACCAGAATCGTTGCATAGGTTTTCATGGGGATTCCCTTTCAGGTAGTCGAGAGAGTGCGTGCGCGTGGGCGGAAGACGCGCATGCCGGTGAGAACCAGGATCAGTGTCGTGCTGTAGAAAACGACCTGAATTCCGGAGGGCATGGCTTCGTAACCAATCAGCGTGTGCAGGAGGCGCCCTGTAAGAGAGCCGTTGTCGAGTAGCCAGGTGCTATCCCAGAGCGGATTGGCCAGACTTGGAAGGAGGTCGGCCTGCACCAGAAATCGGGCAACCTGACTGGCCATGGCTGCAGCCAGAAGAAGTATCAGGCCGCTTGTCGAGGCAAAGAACAGGCGGGGAGGGATATTCAGGAATCCGGCATAGAGCCCGAAACCGGCCAGCCCGCCGAGCAAGAATCCGATCGCGCCGCCACCGATGATGCTGAAAAGGGTTTCATCGCCACTGGCTAAAAGACCGTAGAGAAACAGTGCGGTCTCGGAACCTTCGCGCAGGATTGCCAGGGCGACGACCAGCGCAAGGGCCGACATCTCCCTGCCCCCGGATACCAGTTCCGCGCCCAGTTGCTTGGCGTCACGGGCCAACTGGATGCCGTGGCGGGCCATCCAGATATTGTGCCAGGCCAGCATCAGGGCGGCGACCGCGAGAATGCCGGCATTGAACAATTCCTGCCCGATGCCCTCTGCAAGTTCAGCGATCTGGCCGGTCAGCGAAGCGACGATCATCGAGCCGATACCACCGGCGGCGATGCCAGTGATCAGCCAGATGTTGCGGGTGGGCAGACTGCGCGTGGCGGCAGCGATGATTCCGATGATCAGGGCGGCTTCCAGCACTTCCCTGAAGACAATGATGGCTGAACTTAGCATTTGAAGTTACTCCGCAATGACGGTTCCACGGGCTGTTTTCTCATGGAACTCGCCGAAAAACGGGTAGCGTCCCGGATTGAGGGGGCCGATGAAAATATTCACCTTGGCGCCGGGTGCGATGAGCTTTTCCCGGTTGAGTTCGTGGCTCTTGAACTCCTCGGGTGTGGTGTCCTGGTTGTGAACGATCAGCTTGATCTTCTGTCCGGCAGGAACCCGGACTTCTGCTGGTTCAAAACGGTGGTCGCGAATGGTCAAAGCCACTTCGTTCTCGGCGGCAAAAACCGAAAATGAATAAAGTGAAAGCAGAATGAACAGTTTTCCCATGGCAGCTCCTTTGGTGATGATAATTATTCTCATTACCAAAGTCAAGGCTGTTTGTTTGGGGGCTGCCGATTACATGTTGGGGTAGTTCGGCCCCTCGCCGCCCTGTGGCACCACCCAGTGGATGTTCTGCGTCGGGTCCTTGATGTCGCAGGTTTTGCAGTGCACGCAGTTCTGCGCATTGATCTGCAGGCGCGGATTCTGACCCGTTTCATCACGCACGATCTCGTACACGCCGGCCGGACAGTAGCGCTGCTCGGGTGCGTCGTAGCGCGCGAGGTTGATCCTGATCGGTACCGATGCATCCTTGAGGGTCAGATGGCAGGGCTCGTCCTCCTCGTGGTTGGTGTTCGAGATAAAGACAGACGACAGGCGGTCGAAGCTGATCACGCCATCCGGCTTCGGATAGACGATTGGCTGGCAGTCCGCGGCTTTTTTCAGCTTGGCGTGGTCCGGGCCACTGTGGTGCAGCGTCCACGGCGCCTTGCCGCGGAAAAGAATCTGGTCGATGCCGAACATCAGGCCGCCCAGATGCAGACCTTTCGCCATCCATGGTTTGAAGTTGCGCGCCTTGTGCAGTTCTTCGTAGAGCCAGCTGTTGCGGAAGGCTGTCGGATACGCAGTGAGTTCGTCGCCTGCGCGACCGGCGGCCACCGCATCGAAGGCGGCTTCGGCGGCCAGCGAGCCGGTCTTGATAGCGCAATGGGAGCCTTTGATACGGGCCGCGGTGAGAAAGCCGGCATCGTCGCCGATCAGTGCGCCACCGGGACACACCATTTTGGGCAGCGACTGCAGGCCGCCGGCGGCGAGGGCGCGGGCGCCGTAAGCGATGCGCTTGCCGCCTTCGAGGAAGTCGCGGATTTTCGGGTTGGTTTTCAGGCGCTGGAATTCCTCATACGGCGACAGATAGGGATTGCTATAGCCGAGGCCGGTGACGAATCCGACCGATACCAGATGCTCTTCCATGTGATAGAGGAAGCCGCCGCCGTAGGTGTCAGGGTCAAGCGGCCAGCCGCCGGTGTGGATAACGAGGCCAGTCTGATGCTTTTCCGGCCTGATCTCCCACAACTCCTTGATGCCGATGCCGTACACCTGCGGGTCGGCGCCGTCGCGCAGATTGAATTTTTGCTCGATCTGCTTGCCCAGATGGCCGCGGCAGCCTTCGGCGAACAGGGTGTACTTGGCGTGCAGTTCCATTCCCGGCTGGTAGGCAGGACCCTGGCTGCCATCCTTCAGGAGGCCCATGTCGCCGGTGGCGACGCCTTTGACCGAAGCATCGTCGTTGTAGAGAATTTCGGCGCCGGCAAAACCCGGATAAATTTCAACACCCAGCGCTTCGGCCTGCTGGCCGAGCCAGCGGCAGACGTTGGCGAGACTGATCACGTAGTTGCCATGGTTCTGGAAGCAGTCTGGCAGCAGCCAGTTCGGCACCTGCCTGCCGCCGCCTTCGTTGAGCACGAGAAAGCGGTCTTCAGTGACGGCGGCCTTGAGCGGCGCACCCAGCGCCTGCCAGTCCGGGAACAACTCGGCGATGGCGCGCGGGTCCATCACCGCGCCGGAGAGAATGTGGCCGCCGATTTCAGCGCCTTTTTCGATCAGACAGACGTTGATTTCGCCTTCTTTTTCAGCCGCCAGCTGTTTGAGGCGGATCGCCGCGGCAAGGCCGGCCGGGCCACCGCCGACGATTACGACATCGTATTCCATCGCTTCGCGTTGCATGTTCTGCCTTTCTCCCGGTGTGACTTGTTGAGTTGTTGTTATGGCTTTTACAATACGGTATCGTATGGAGAAAGGCGCTCGCGCGTCAACTCTTACCGCAACCCCGATAGCTCGAAAACGAAAGCAGAAGCCGCCATGGATAGCCAACGCAAACTGGTGCACACCAGCCTGATCCCCATCCGCTGGGGTGACATGGATGCCTACGGGCATGTGAATAACACGATTTATTTTCGTTTTATGGAGCAATGCCGCATCGAGTACCTTGAGTGGCAGGGGTACAAGGTGATGCCGCAGGATACGGCGCCGGTCATCATCAACGCCGGCTGCACCTTTCTCATCCCGCTCAACTACCCCGGTGTGGTCGAGATCAAAATGTTTTGTGGACATCCCGGCCGAAGCAGCATTCCAACGCAATACGAAATCCGCCTGCAAGGCGATGACAAGCTCTACGCGACGGGCGACTCGAAGATCGTCTGGATGGACGTGGCGACGGGGAAATCGGTTGCCATCCCCGATCAATTGCGCGCACAACTCGCCGAGTAAGAGAAGTGGAGGCAGGCATGGACCAACAAGCGCTTTGGCGACCGAGTGCCGAACGCATCGCGGAAGCGAGAGTGAGCGCCTTCATCGGCGCCATTAACGCGCGCTGGAATACCGGTTGCAGCGATTACTTCAGCCTCTGGCGGTGGTCCGTTGCGCAGCCCGAGGCGTTCTGGGTTGCGGTGTGGGACGAATGCGGCGCGCTTGGCGAGCCCGGGTCCGTCGTCCTCGAAAATGGCGACAAAATGCCTGGCGCCCACTGGTTCCCGCAGGCCCGGCTGAATTATGCGCAGAACCAGTTGCGCCGCCGCGATGATGCCGACGCGCTGGTCTTCTGGGGCGAAGACAAGGTCAAGCGCCGTCTTTCGAACAATGCGTTGCATGCTGAAGTTTCGTGTTTCGCGCAGGCGCTCAAAGCCGCTGGCGTGCTGCAAGGCGACCGCGTTGCCGGTTATCTTCCAAATATGCCGGAAGCAATCATTGCCATGCTGGCGACGGCTTCAATCGGTGCCATCTGGTCATCGGCGTCGCCCGATTTCGGTGTGCAGGGTGTGCTCGACCGTTTTGGCCAGATCGAACCGAAGGTGCTCGTCGCTGTTGATGGCTACTGGTACAACGGCAAGGCGGTCGATTGTCTCTCCCGGAACGCCGAGATTGCCGCCCAGATGCCGTCGCTCGTGCAGACGGTCGTCGTTTCCTATTTGACTGATGCGCCGGACGTCAGCGCGATTCCAAATGGCGTACGCTATGCTGATTTCATCGCCGCGTATCCGGCCGCCGAGATCGATTTTGCGCCGCTGCCTTTCGACCATCCGCTGTTCATCATGTTCTCCTCGGGCACTACCGGCGTGCCCAAGTGCATCGTGCATTGTCACGGCGGCGCGCTGCTGCAGCACCTCAAGGAACACCAGTTGCACGGCGACGTGAAGCCCGGCGACCGCGTTTTTTATTTTACGACCTGTGGCTGGATGATGTGGAACTGGCTGGTCTCCGGCCTCGCTTCGCAGGCCACCTTGCTGCTCTATGACGGCAGCCCGTTTGCCGATTCAGGCAAGGTGCTGTTCGACTATGCCGATGCCGAGCGGATGACGCATTTCGGCACTTCGGCCAAGTTTATCGACGCGGCTGCCAAGATGGGTCTCAAGCCCCGCGAAACGCACCGGTTGGAGGCGTTGCGCGCCATCTTCTCGACCGGCAGCCCGCTGGCGCCGGAAAGTTTCGACTACGTGTATCGCGACATCAAGGCCGACGTGTTGCTCGCATCGATTTCCGGCGGCACCGACATCCTCTCCTGCTTCGCGCTCGGCAGCCCGATTCTGCCGGTCTATCGCGGCGAGTTGCAGTGCCGTGGGCTTGGCATGGCGGTCAATGTCTATGACGATGAAGGCCAGCCGATTCCGGCAGGCACGGGCGCACGGGGCGAACTGGTGTGCACCGCGCCATTCCCGGCGATGCCGGTTGGTTTCTGGAACGATGCGGACGGCAGCAGGTATCGTGCCGCGTATTTTGCGCGCTTCGACAAGGTCTGGTGTCACGGTGATTTCGTCGAACTGACCGCGCATGAAGGGATGATCATCTACGGTCGCTCCGACGCCGTGCTTAACCCCGGCGGCGTGCGCATCGGCACGGCGGAAATCTACCGCCAGGTAGAGCAACTGCCGGAGGTCGTCGAATCGCTGGTTATCGGGCAGGATTGGGAGAGTGACGTGCGGGTCGTTCTGTTCGTCAAGCTGCGCGAAGGGGTGACGCTGGATGCGGATTTGATCGCCCGCGTCAAACAGCAGATCCGCCAGAACACCACGCCGCGTCACGTGCCGGCCAAGGTGCTGCAGGTTGCCGACATTCCACGCACCAAGAGCGGCAAGATCGTCGAACTCGCGGTACGCAACGTCGTGCATGGACGCGCCGTGAAAAATAGCGAGGCGCTGGCCAACCCGGAAGCGCTCGATTATTTTCGTGATCGGATCGAACTGCAAAGCTGAAGCGGCAAAATGCGGCCAAACGCCTTCAGGCGGCGTTTGGCAAGCGCTGAAAATGTTAAAATCGGCGTTCCGCCAAGGGGCAGGAAAATGCGGCCAGCGTCAATCGAATGGACTGAAGATGAATTGGAGTGATCTTGCTTCCCGTCTGGAATATTGGGGGCACCGCATCGGTAGTTACTTGCTGCTGAGCTTTGCCGATGACCCGGCTTGGCTGGCCTTCATGTTTTGCTAGCCAGCCAGTCATGAGCCAGGAACCGACGACCGACAAGGTCGGCGAAGCACTCAATGCACAACGCTTCCAGATGCTCGAGGATATTGCGAAGGAGCTGAAAGGCGACGTCGTTTTTCCGACTTACTTCGATGCGGCTTTCCGCTTGCGCAAGGAGTTGCAGAACCCGGATCTGCCCATTGAGCGCATCGCCAGGGTCGTCAGCGTCGAGCCGCTGATTGCCTCCAAATTGCTGCATCTGGCCAATTCCGCTCTTTACAGCCCCGACGGCACGCCGGCGCGGAATCTGCCGGCGGCGATCAGCCGCCTTGGTGTCAATCTGGTGCGCACGACCGCCCTGGCTATCGCCATGAGCCAGATCCTGCGCGCCAAGGATCTGGCGGTTTTCAGCGACCTGACCCGCGATCTCTGGGATCATTCGATCAGAACCGCCGCAGCCACTCGCATCCTGGCGCGCACCCACACCCAGATCAACCCGGACGAAGCCCTGTTGGCCGGTCTGGTGCACGATCTCGGCGCTTTTTATATGCTGTATCGGGCAGCCCAGTACCCGGAGCTGCGCGACCGCCCGGAAACCGTCAAGTACCTGATCATGCAGTGGCATGAGAGCATTGGTGCCACCTTGCTCAGCGCACTGGGCATGCCCCGGGAGATTGTCGAGGCGACGGTGGATCACGACCAGCCGCTGGCTGTGCCGACAACGGTGCGGACGCTGACGGAAATTGTCTATGTTGGCAATATTCTTGCCGGCGCGCACTTTGACTGGCTGCATGAGGACGGTGATCCGGGGAGCGACAGCGTAGGGGCCGTCCGCCAGGCCTTTGCCGACCTCCTGCCGGCAATCCACGCCGATGCGCGGGAAATGCAGGCGGTCTTCGCCTGACCGGGCGACGGATGAGGTGCTGAGAATGGGGCTGAACACCCAGTTTGTCGAAAGTGAACCTTCGCGCACCGAGATTGATGCGCTGGAAGAGCCGGTCGTCGTCGAGTTCGGGACGGACTGGTGTCCTCATTGCAAGGCCGTTCAGCCGTTGCTCGCCTCGGCGTTGATCGGGCATCCTCAGGTGCGCCACATCCGGATTGAAGATGGTCCGGGCCGCCGCTTGGGACGTTCCTTTCGGGTCAAACTCTGGCCAACGCTGATTTTTCTGAACCGGGGCAGGGAAGTTGCGCGTCTCGTCCGGCCTGTCGAGGCCGGTGCGATTGAACAGGCGCTGGCGCAGATCGAGGGTGCCGTGTGACAAACGCTGATTTTCGGGCGCTCAATGTCGCCGGGCTCAATCTGCAAGCCGTTTTCAATCTCGATGCACTGCCCGGGGAAATTCTTGGCGAACTGCGCCGCCATTATCATCCGGCGCATCGCTATCGCCAGTTGATCCTGATCGGTCACGCCGGGAAAGCCCTGTGGAACGCAGTCAAGGCGTCTGCTATCGGCTCAGAAAATCCGATTGACGATTTCAGTGTCAAGACTGTCGAACAGTGGTTTGCATCGCATTTCCCGAGCCATGCGCACGAAGTGATTTACCCGGGCGATATTCCGGTCGGTCTGCAGGCCCTCGGCAAAATCGCCGGCTGGCATCATGCTTCACCCTTGATGCTCGGCATCCAGCAGAAGTGGGGCACCTGGTATGCGTATCGTGTGGCAATGCTGACGGATACCAATCTGCTACCGTCGAACCCCTCGCCGAGTGAATCTCCGTGCAATCGCTGTGCGCAAAAGATCTGCATTGCCAGTTGCCCTGGCGCGGCGCTTGCCGGCGGCACATTGGCGCTGGACAAGTGCATCAGCTACCGCAAGGCACCCTCATCGCGCTGCCAGGCGACCTGTCTCGCACGGGTCAGTTGCCCGGTGGGCAGCGATCACCGCTATGACGAGGATCAGCTTCGCCATACCTATTCGATTTCGCTGAAAGCCATCACGCGCCGCTGATTTCCGGGCAGCGGCAAATGTGTCAATAGAACCGAGGAGGTCGGATGGACGTCAATACACTACTGGGTCAGGAGTGGCAAACCCTGCAGAATAACCACGAACAGCATGAAAAAAACGCGCTGCTGATCAAGCTGACCTGCCTGAGTTTGTGCGTGGCAGGCTTGGCGACCGGCGTTTCTTTCGCTGCGCTCGGTGTCATGGTGGTGCTGTGCTGGCTGCAGGAGGGTATTTTTAAAACTTATCAGGCTAGGCTGGCTGAGCGGCTGTTGCGTGTGGAGTTGCTGCTCAGGCAACCCCCGCCGACCTTGCCGGAGGCGATGCAGCTTCATTCAGCGTGGTCGGCCAGCCGACTGGGCGGTGCCCGTTTGGTTGCGGGGTATGCGGCCAGTGCTTGCCGGCCGACCGTGGCTTTTCCGTATGTGCCGCTGTTGATGATATGGGGGGTCGCCAGACTGCTCTCTCCGGTTTGATGCCGGCAGATTGGCGTATGCTCTCCACAGCCTGTCGGCCCTCGCTGCAATCGTGGCGCTAATGCCTGAATGAAAGGATTGACCCGTGAGTCCTGCGAAAGTTAATGAACTTTTCGATACGCTCCGTGCGGCATGTGCCCGCCAGTACGACTTCAATCCGCGGCGAATTACGGCGAGTGTGCGCTATGTCGGTACGGAGGGCCACGGCAAGGATCTCGTTCATGTTTTTCGCGATGCCGGCACCCACTCGCAGATCGCGTTAAAGAATACCGCTGCGACCTTGCGCGAAAAGCACGGCGACAAGCCGCACTGGACTGAAGCTGAAAAGACCCACTACCGAAATTCCGACGCCGAGATCGACGCGGAAATCGCAGCCAAGCAAGCCGAGCTTGATTTCACCCGCAGTAGCCCGCTCTATCTTGATCACCGTGAACAGCTATTGGCGCACTACAAGGATTGGCCGGGCTATCAGGCGGGCGGAGCAAACCCGCGCGAAGCGGCAAGAACGCTGCTCGGCGCGCTTGCCGACGCGCACGATCCCCGGCTGGCGGCCTTTGCCGAACGCATGCGTTCCGATGATCCGGAACATTTGGCGCACTTGCTGCTCGCGCCTTGCCATCTTGAACTCGAAGCGCACAAGGCGGCGACCGGCGTGGATAGCCGTTAGTGCCTGTGTTAAGGTGCCGGCCTTGCGCTGCGGCACGTTTGCTGATTTTTAACACGCTTTTTACAACATTCCACGCTGATCACCATGAACGTCGCCATCGACATCGTTTCCGACCTCGTCTGCCCCTGGTGTTTCATCGGCAAACATCGTCTGGCGCAAGCTGTTACGCTGGTGCAGGCCAAGCATCCCGGGGCCCGCTTTCAGCTTAACTGGCTGCCGTATTTTCTTAATCCCGATACGCCACCCGAAGGTGAGCCTTATCGCGCCTTTCTCGAGGCAAAATTTGGCGGGGCAACGAAGGTCGCCAAGATTCAGATGGCAGTGGCCGATGCGGGCCGTGAAGCGGGGGTGACATTCGATTTCGAGCGTATCGTGACGCGCCCGAATACCTTGCTTGCGCACCGGCTGGTCTATCGTGCCCAGTCGACCGGGCACCCGCCGGCAGAAATTGACGCGCTGGTCGAGCGCTTGTTCGTCGCGCATTTCCAACGCGGCGAGGATATCGGCGACATCGCAACACTCGCCGATATCGCCGCCGAGTGTGGTGATCGCAAGGGCGATGTGATCGACTATCTGGAGAGCCGCGAGGGAACGCAGCAGATCAAGGCGCTGGTCGGCAAGGTCGGCGGCCTGGGCGTGACCGGCGTGCCTTTCTATATCGTCCAGCGCCGCCTCGCGGTGTCGGGTGCGCAAACCGGCGAGGTGCTGGCGGCGGCAATCATGCAAGCGATGTAGTCGGCAAGCGCCGCTGGTGCTATCGTCTGGTGCAATACAGCATTTTCACCCAGAGGCCAGCGATGCCCGCAACATTTCTCGACTCGACCCGGTTGCACACGCCTTGCGTGCTGGATCATCCTGCCTTCGCCGACACCGGCGAACTGCCCGATCTTGACGAATCGTTTGGCCAGCTGCGCGCTGTAGAGGCGCTGCGCTTCGGCCTGGGCATCCGCCGCGCCGGCTTCAATCTTTTTGTTATTGGCGAACCCGGCAGCGGTCGTCATGCGCTGGTGCAGCGCCTTGTTACGGAGGCGCGGCGGAAAAATGGCGCGCCGTCCGACTGGTGTTACGTCAATAACTTTGCCACCGCCGCCACGCCGCGCTTGCTGCAATTGCCGGCGGGAAGAGGGGCGCGCTTGCGTGACGACATGCAGCATTTTGTCGCCGACCTTGGGCCGGCGATTAGCGTTGCCTTTGAGAGCGAGGAATACCGGGCGCGCGTCGGCGCCTTGCATGAGGGCTTCAAGGAGCGCCAGGAGAGCGCTTTGCAGGAGCTCGCCGATTCGGCCCTGCAGCGCGGTGTGGCGCTGGTTCGCACGGCAAGCGGGTTTGCTTTCATGCCTGCAGCCGAGGGCGCCGACGAGACGCTTTCCGAAGAAGCCTTCGAGGCACTGCCCGAAGAGCGCCGGCATCAACTGGAAAGCGCCATTGAGGAATTCCAGGCGCCGCTGCTCAAGCTGATCGGCCAGTTTCCGCGCTGGCGGCGCGAGTTGCAGGATGCGCTCAGGGAGGCTGGCCGGGATGCGCTGCGCGGTGCTGTCGGTCATCTGCTGGAGGACCTTCGTCCGGGCTACCTTGATCTGCCCGAAGTGCTGGCTTTCCTTGATGCCGTCGAGCGTGACGTGGTCGAGATCGGTGAAACGATGCGCGAAGCGCAAAAGAGCGAGCCGGAAGTTGAAACCCTGCTGTTCAGCGGCACCATCTCCATTCAGCGCTATCTGGTCAATCTGCTGGTCGACAATGCGGGCTGCAGCGGCCAGCCGGTCGTTTTCGAGAGTCATCCGACCTTCCAGAATCTGGTTGGCCGGGTCGAGCATCTCGCTCATATGGGCACGCTGGTCTCCAACTTCACGCTGATTCGCGCCGGTGCCTTGCATCGGGCCAACGGCGGTTACCTGATTGTCGATGCGATCAAGCTGCTTTCCCAGCCTTATGCCTGGGAAGGGCTGAAGCGCGCGTTGCGTAGCGGCGAGGTGCGTATCGAGTCGCTGGGCGAGATGTACGGGTTGGCCAGCACCATGCAATTGCAGCCCGAGCCGATTCCCCTGCACATCAAGCTCATCCTTGTCGGCGAGCCGGCGATCTATTACCTGCTGGTCGAGATGGACCCCGAGTTTGCCGATCTGTTCAAGGTCGCGGCGGATCTGGAGGAGGAGGTGCCACGCACGCCGGAAAGCACCGCGCTGTTCGCCCGCCAGATCGCCACGCTGGCTCGCCAGGACGGCCTCAAGCCCTTGGCGCGCGCGGCGGTGGCGCGGATGATCGAGCATGCCGCCCGTCTGGCGTGCGACGCCGAGCGACTGACCACTTTGACGCGGCCGCTGGCCGACCTGCTGTACGAGGCGGATTATCTGGCCGGTGAGGCCAGCGTCATCGACTGCGCACATATCGAGCAGGCCCTGTCGGCGCAGACCCGCCGTGCAGACCGTTTGCGTGAGCGCTACTACGAATTGATCCGGCGCGGCACCTTGCTGATTTCGACGGGCGGAACCCTGATTGGTCAGGTCAACGCGCTGGCGGCGGTCAGCCTCGGCGAATTCATCTTCGCGCATCCGGTGCGCATCTCGGCCGCAGCGCGTATCGGCGAAGGTGAAATGATCGACATCGAGCGCGAAGTGGAAATGGGCGGGCCGATCCACTCCAAAGGCGTGATGATCCTCGCCGGTTTCTTTGCTGCCCGTTTTGGCCGGGGAATCCCGCTTTCATTCACGGCAAGCATCGTATTCGAGCAGACCTATGGCGAAGTGGAGGGCGACAGCGCTTCGCTGGCCGAACTTTGCGCGCTGCTTTCGGCGATTGGCGCGATGCCGATCCACCAGAACTGGGCGATTACCGGCTCGGTGAATCAGTACGGGCTGGTGCAGCCGATCGGCGCGGTGAACGAGAAAATTGAAGGTTTCTTTGATATCTGTGCCGCCGGGGGCTTGAGTGGTGAGCAGGGCGTCATCATTCCGGCTGCCAACGTCAAGGAGCTGATGCTCAAGCGCGCGGTGGTTGATGCCGTGGCTGCTGGCCGTTTCCGGGTAGCGGTCGTCGAGCACGTCGATGATGCGATTGAACTGCTCACCGGTTTGGCGATCGGCGAGGCTGATGAAAAGGGCGTCATTGCCGAAGGGACGATCAACCACACCGTTGCCTCGCGCCTGATCGAACTGTTTTCGTTCAAGCAGACGGCGGTCGAAGAAACGAAGAAAAAGCGTTCGCGGACGGCAAGCAAGAAGAAGCCGGTACGCACCGAGCCCGTTCCGAGCAAGGAATAATGGCGAGCCTTGTGGGTGCAATGCCGTTCGGTTAGTCACCCTACATGTCTTGAAGCGCCGGGGTACGCCGTCGCGTGGCCAATAGCGAGGGGGCTGTTTCCGTCCCCATGACGGCAGCGCGGAGCTTGGCCGTCGCTTGCGAGTGGATCTGGCTTATTCGCCCTTCGGTCAGACTCAGGCGCTCGGCAATGCGCAGCATGCTCAGATCTTCGACGTAGCGAAGGCTCATTACTTCATCTTCCCGCTCGGACAGGTCGCTGATGGCGATCAGCAATTTTTTCTGGAGTGCGCGTCGTTCAAGTGCGGCGAGCGGGTCTGACTTGGTGTTCATGCACCAATCAAGGAATTCCCCCGGTGACCCCCTGTCGTCAAAATCCTCGATGGAAAACAAGGTGTAGCCGTGCGCATCCTGAAGCAAGCGCTGATATTCAAGCAGCGGCATCGCCAGCGATAGCGCAACCTCTTCTTCATTCGGCGATCTGCCCAGTTGATGACCGAGTTGATGGATCGCCTGTTCGACGGCGCGCATCGCTCGGCGAACGGCTCGGGTCCCCGGATCAATATCACGCAAGCCATCAAGCATGGCGCCCCGAACGCGCAGGGAGATATAGTTTAAATAATGAGCGCCAACCCTCGTCTTTGTCGTCTGGAGGATGGCGCCCAGCAAGCCGATAAAGCCATCCTGGAGCAGATCGTCAAGCTCGACGCTGGCGGGCAGTTTTTTCAGCAGCGATTGAGCAATCGCCTTGACCAGCGGCGCGTGCTCCGTGACGAGTCGCTCACTCTCGCTCTCTGTCAGTTTTTGTCTTTTCTTGCTTTCAAGCACCGTTGCTTACCCCCGCTTGCGCTACGGCTGGCATCTTCTGATGGGTTGAATGCACGCGTCGGCTATCCGCCACAGCCGTCAGCAACGCTTTCGTCCGCGATCTCGACGCGATTGCGCCCGCTATCCTTGGCGCGATAGACGGCATCGTCGGCGCGGCTGATTTGCTGCTCGAAACTCTCGCCGGGGGCGAGTTCCGCGACGCCGATGCTCACCGTTATCGGCAGGCCGCCGGGCTGCGCCCGCTCAATGCGCGTGCGCAGTTCCTCCGCCCGGTGCACGGCCTCAATCGATGATGTGTTGGGCATCACCAGCAGAAATTCCTCGCCGCCAAAACGCACCACCATGTCATCCTGGCCAGCCACCAGAAGCATTGTTTTGGCGACTTCCGCGAGAACCTGGTCGCCGACTGCGTGACCACGCTTGTCGTTGACCCGCTTGAAATGGTCGATATCGACAATCGCCACAGATAGGGGCTTGCCTGCGGCGCCGGCCTTCTCGATCAGGGCGGGGATGCGGGCATGCAGGTAGTGGCGGTTGTAGAGGCTGGTGAGTTGATCATGCATGGCGATGTCTTTCATCGCCTCGTGCTGCGACTCCAGTCGCTGCATCAGCCGCTGGATGGTGATCAGGTTATAGACTCGCATCTCCAGTTCCTCAGCCACGACAGGCTTGCCGACGAAATCGTTGGCGCCGTGGCGCAGGATCTCGACGCGGCGCACCGTGTCGCGCAATGCCGAAATCGCCAGAATCGGCGTTTTTGCCTTGCGACCGCCGCTCTCCCGGATGGCGCGAATCACCGCCAGCCCGGTGTCGGCGCCGGCGAGCAAATAATCCGTCAGCACCAGATCGTAATGCCCGCTCGCGAATTTCTGCACGGCATCTTCGGCGGTCTTGCTCAGGTCGACGGTCAGGCCAAGCTTGCCCAGCAATTTGGTGTAGGACAGTGCGGACGTGGCGCTATCCTCGACCAACAGCACGCGTCCACCAATGTTGAGCGCTTTGCCGGAGATGAAGTGTTCGACGAACTTGTCGAGCTCTGCGATCTGGTGCTTCGCAAAGCACTCGGTAA
>CAJAHZ010000067.1 GCA_903939665.1 uncultured Pseudomonadota bacterium
GGGTATTGGCGTCTCAGTTTACATTGGGCAGCAGAAGGGCTACGCGAGTACCTCGGACTTTTCGGCGACGGCGCTGCGGGAGACAGTCGAGGCGGCGCTCAACATCGCCCGGTTTACCGCAGCCGACCCCTGTGCCGGGTTACCGGATGCGAAACTGCTCGCCAAAGGGGGCAAGGATCAGCCGGGCCTTGATCTCTATCACCCCTGGCTGCTTTCGGTTGATGGCGCCATCGAACTGGCCCAGCGCTGCGAGCATGCTGCGTTTGCCGTCAGTTCACAAATCGCCAACTCGGAAGGCGCGACGGTATCGATGCAGGAGGGCCAGTTCATTTCGGCCAACAGTCTCGGCTTTATGGGTGGCTACCCGACTTCACGGCACTACCTGTCCTGTTCGGTGATCGCCGGCAAGAACGACAACATGCAGCGCGACGACTGGTATTCGACTTCGCGCAACCCGGAGTCCATTGCCTCGCCCGAATCGATTGGCGACTATGCCGCACGACGGGCGCTGTCGCGGCTCGGTGCGCGCAAGATTAAAACCTGCAAGGTGCCGGTCCTGTTCGAAGCGCCGCTTGCCACTTCGCTGATCGGCAGCTTTGTCCACTCGGTGAGTGGCGGCAGCCTGTACCGCAAAACTTCTTTCCTCGTCGATAGTCTGGGCAAGCGCGTATTTTCAAAAAAGATTCAGATCAGCGAACGTCCGCATCTGCGTGGCGGCCTGTCGAGCAGCTACTTCGATAGCGATGGCGTCGCAACGCATGACCGCGAGGTGATCGTTGATGGCGTCTTGCAGGGCTATTTCTTGAGCGCCTATACAGCGCGCAAGCTTGGCATGCAGACGACCGGCAATGCGGGCGGTTGCCACAACCTGATCGTGCAGCCGGGTAAGCGCGATTTTCGCGGGCTGCTCAAAAAGATGGGGCGCGGTCTGCTGGTCACCGAGTTGCTTGGCCAGGGCGTCAATTACGTCAATGGCGACTATTCGCGCGGCGCCGCGGGCTACTGGGTGGAAGGCGGCGAGATCGTACATGCGGTTGAGGAAATCACGATTGCCGGCAACCTGCGCGACATGTTCCGAAATATAGCGGCAGTCGGAAATGATGTGCTGGTGCGCGGTTCGAAACAGGTCGGCTCGATTCTGGTCGAAGAGATGAAAGTAGCGGGCAACTGATTGCCAACGCAGAAACGAAAACCACTCGGGCTCCGAATCAGGAGCCCGAGTGGTTTTTGTTAGTCCTTATCTATAAAGAATATTTTCGCGAGTTGCGATGGTCGTGATGAATCGCTTCACTATTTCCTTGGTAATTAAAGATGTATGGCGTAATTAAGAATTCAATTACGCCAAATATATTTGTATTCAATGGGTTAAAGTTTGCCGCGTAACGGATTGCATCATGTACAATCGTTACGCAATCCAGAATTTAACCCCCCGAGGAGATACTCCATGGAAAGACGTTCATTTTTGAAAAAAGCTGGTGTTGGCCTTGCTGCCGGCGCCGTTGCAATGCCTGCTATTGCCCAGAATGCCCCTGCCATCAAATGGCGCCTGGCTTCCAGTTTTCCGAAGAGCCTTGACACGATCTACGGCGGCGCTGAGGTTATGGCCAAGCGCGTGTCGGAAGCCACTGGCGGCAAGTTTCAGATTCAGGTGTTTGCTGCGGGCGAAATCGTTCCCGGTCCGGGTGTGTTCGATGCCGTCAAGGACGGCACCGTTGAAATGGGCCACACCGCCTCTTTCTACTTTTTCGGCAAAGACCCTGTCTACGCTTTCGATTGCGCCATTCCTTTCGGCATGACCATGCGCCAGCTCGACGCCTGGATGCGTCACGGCAACGGCGGCAAGCTGATGGGCGACTTTTTCGCCAAGTCGAACATCGTCGCTATTCCATGCGGCAACACCGGCACCCAGATGGCCGGCTGGTTCCGTAAGGAACTGAAGACAGTCGAAGATCTGAAGGGCCTCAAAATGCGCATCGGCGGCTATGCCGGTGCTGTGATGTCAAAGCTGGGCGTTGTGCCGCAGCAGATTCCGGGTGGCGATATTTACCCGGCACTGGAGAAAGGCAC
>CAJAHZ010000068.1 GCA_903939665.1 uncultured Pseudomonadota bacterium
GTTGACGCACTTCCCGAGGCCCCGTTTGATGTGATCGTCGGGCAGCTCGCTCTGCACTCTCTACCCTACGCCCAGGCACGCGATACCCTTGACCAGTTGCGGCAGCTATTGAAAATCGGCGGCAAGCTTTATCTTTCGGCTTACGGCGTCCGTTCGACACTGGGTGATTTCTATCCGGACAACGGAAAACTCGTGCAGGACCGTTTTGCCGAACTGCCCGCGTCGCTGGCGGGTGTTTACGACCTGTACGGACCGATCTGCCTTTATTCCGAACGCGACCTGATTACCTTGCTGTTTGAGGTTGGCGTGCCGGTACTGCAGAGCGCGACCAGTGGGCAAGGCAACGTTCGCGCAATCGCTGTGCGGATCTGAGCAGGGACGTTTCTGCACTCCGCAAGCCACTGTAGGCCGGAGGACGCCGCGCCGACACTGCGCCTCGGCGTTGACCTTGGCGGCACAAAGATCGAGATCATCGCGCTCGACGAGAGCGGCAGCGAACTGATCCGGCGTCGTATCCCGACACCGCAGGGCGACTACATGGCGACATTGATGGCGGTTGCCGGTTTGGTCGAATCCACCGAGAATGAATTGAAAAGGCGCGGCAGCGTCGGGCTGGGCATACCGGGAGCCGAATCTGCAGCGACCGGCCGCATCAAGAATGCCAATTCGACATGCCTGATCGACCAGCCGTTGCGCCGCGATCTGCAGGCGCTGTTGCAGCGCGAGGTACGAATCGCCAACGACGCGAACTGTTTTGCGCTGTCGGAGGCGATTGACGGCGCGGGGCAGGGTGCTGAGGTGGTATTCGGCGTCATCCTCGGCACCGGCGTCGGCGGCGGCATTGTAGTTCGAGAGCAAGTGCTCACTGGCGCCAATCACATCGCTGGCGAATGGGGGCACAATCCATTGCCGCAGGGCAGAGGAGATTTGCCGCCACCGGCCTGTTACTGCGGTCGCAATGGATGCGTTGAAGCCTGGCTATCCGGGCCGGCGCTCGCAAGCGATCACCTGCGGCACGGGGGTGATCGCCTGACACCCGAGGAAATTGCTGTGAAAGCCAGCGCGGGTGACGCCGGCTGCGAAGCCACCCTGCAGCGTTACGAGATGCGGCTTGCCCGGGCGCTGGCGCAGGTGATCAATATTCTCGATCCGGGAATCATCGTGTTGGGCGGCGGTCTGTCACGGCTTGAGCGTCTTTACACGAATGTTCCTGATCTATGGACTGCCCACATTTTCTCGGATCGGGTGGTGACACGCCTATTGCCACCCCGGCACGGCGATTCATCCGGTGTACGTGGCGCGGCCTGGCTTTGGAACGGAGGCTAGCATGACAAAGGCACAACTATTTATTGGTGGCTTGACGCGACTCGACGACGAGGGACAATCGACCGGCATCTATAAACAAGCGGTCAAGGGATCGATCATGCTCCACAGCGAAGGTTTCGCCGGCGATGTGCAGGCTGACCGGCGCGTTCATGGCGGGCCGGAAAAGGCCGTTCATCACTATGCGGCCGAAAACTACCGCCTGCTCGCCGAACGCTTCGCCGCAGCCGCCGGGCAGCTGACGGCAGGCAGCATCGGCGAGAATGTTTCAACAATTGGCTGGAACGAAAACAATGTCTTTATCGGCGACATCTTTCGCCTCGGTGATGCGACGCTTCAGGTCAGCCAGCCGCGCAGTCCGTGCTGGAAGATCGATTATCGTTATGGCTGCGATGGCATGGCGCGCTTTGTTGCAGAAAGCGGGCTGACGGGCTGGTATTACCGCGTTTTGAAAACAGGAATGGTGGCCAGCGGTGCGCGCTTTGAACTGTCTGACCGGCTAGCTGGCGCCGTTTCGCTCACCCGTCTCTGGCAGCGCTGGCAGGAGCACCGCCCGGCGCCCGATGAACTCGTACAACTCGCCGAAGCCCCCGGTTTGACGCCGGGCTGGCAAAAGAAGCTAATCGACCGCGCGGATTGGCTGCGGAAGAACTCTACTTCGCAAGTCTTGCCTTCTGCATTTCACGTGAAACCAAACCGGCCTTAGTGCATCCTACATCGCTATGCTCTGGATCAAACTCTTCCTGCCATTTGCCGGGGCCTACTTCCTCTCCTACCTTTACCGGACGGCAAACGCAGTCATCGGCCCGGTGCTGGCCGATGAGCTGTCGCTTGGCGCAGGCAGCCTGGGGCTGCTGACGAGCGCTTATTTTCTGGGCTTTGCCGTCGCCCAGCTGCCTCTGGGCATGCTGCTTGACCGTTTTGGCGCGCGCCGCGTTGAGTCCGCCCTGCTGCTGATCGCCGCTGCGGGTGCCGCAGTTTTTGCACTCGGCCACAGCATTGGTGATCTGGCGATCGGGCGCGGCCTGATCGGGCTCGGCGTTTCAGCCTGCCTGATGGCGGCCTTCAAGGCTTTTTCCTTATGGTTCGCTGCCGAGCGGCAGGCATCGCTGACCGGCTGGATCATGACTGCCGGCGGCCTCGGTGCTTTGGCCGCTACGGCGCCTTTGGAAGCTCTTCTGCAGGTGGCTGGCTGGCGGGAGATATTTTTCGGGCTGGCGGGCCTGACGCTGGCGGTTGCCGTCTGGCTGTTTTCCAGCGTTCCAGAAAAGAGCGGCGGCGCAAGACCGGATGGACTGGCAACGCAATGGGCCGGCGTCAAAGAGGTTTTTTCCAGCGCGCACTTCTGGCGCTTTGCGCCACTCGGGCTGACGATAACCGGGGGCTTCATGGCGGTTCAGAGCCTGTGGTCGATTTCGTGGCTGATGCAGGTCAATGGTTATACACGCACGGTTGCCGCCGACCATATGGCTGGGATGAGCGTCGCAATGCTCATCTCCTACGTCCTGATCGGCTTGCTGGCAACCGGGCTGGCGAGGCGCGGCATCAAGCCGGTCACTCTGCTCGGCGGCGCACTCGGGCTGTCTTTGCTGACACTGGGATTGATCGCGACACAGGCTCTGGGGCAGACCTATCTTCTGTGGGTTGCCTACGGAACATTTTCAAGCTTTGGCACGCTGGCGTATTCGCAAGCTGCCGCTGGCTTTCCCGTTGCCCTGTCCGGGCGCGCCAATACCGCCTTCAACCTAATGGTTTTTCTCGGCGCTTTCGGTGTGCAATGGAGTCTGGGGCTGCTCATTGAACTGATGCAGGTGCAGTTTGGGCAAAGCGTTGCGATGGCCTACCGCAGCGCGATTCTGGCGCTGCTCGGGGTGCAGGCGGCGGCGTACGTCTGGTTCTACGTCGCCGGACGCCGCCCCCGCTGACTGCTTCGGGCAGCTTATACCGCCAGATCAATCTGCTGCACGCTGCCGGCAGCGCCGTTTTCACGAAGGTACATGCCGCTGGCGCGTACCTGCCCCTGCAAACGGTTGTCGTCGTCCTTCAGCGAAAATGGCGTTTGCGCCGAACCGAGGTAGAGCGCGCCAACGCCCTTGTCCTTGAGGCTGACCAGCCCCTCCTTGCCATCGCCGACCGGCGACCAGACGCTGAGCGCGGCGAAGGCCGGGTCGGCCTCGTCAAGCCAGTGGTTGCCATCACTGTCGAGCGTCGCCAGATCGGCAAAGCCGTCGCCACTCCGCGCGCCAAACAATTCACTGCCGTCATTGATTCGACCGTCGCCATTGCGGTCTATGCTCAGGAAGCCGCGGCTTCCGCTCAGACCATGGATCGCCTCGGTTTTTCCGTCGCTGTCGAGGTCAAATTGAAATCGCACACTGCTCAATTCGGCGGCGCTGCCGTCAAAATTGATCACCAGCGGATCGCGCATCACGACCTTGCCGCTCTCGACCTGCTTGCGTTCGCACTGGAAATCGCGACACATCGCCAGATCAAGCTTGAAGTCGATAGCCCGGCCGTCGGTCGTGCGCACCTGGCCGCTTGCCGAAAACTCGCTCCGCTCGGATTCATGAATGCTTTCAGTCGTGGTGGTTTCCCAGGCGAACTCCCGGCCTCGCGGCGCTCGCTCTGTTGCCTGACCGGTCGGCTCGGCGGTCGGCGCTTCGGCAATTTTGCTTACATCCGTCAACTTTGCGCTGTGCTGGCCGGATATCAGGGCCAGCATTTCTGCGATCAGTTGCTCAAGCATCAGGCGCACCTTGTCTTTCCTTTCCGTCGCAGAGGGCGGTGCGACTTCCTGCACTTCGGAGACCCCGTCAAGAATGCTGCGAAAGGAACATTGGGTGCTGATTTCCGTCGTGGACTCGCTCTCGAAATGGCTGCGCCCACCGAGAACCACGTTTGACTCCTCGATTTTCATTTTCGACTCCTCACTTGTTAAGGGAAACAAGCTGTCGCAAGGCGCGTGCCAAGATTAAGAGCTGCTAATAATCAATGGCTTATGCAAACAGAGGCATAATCACCCGGCAAAACCAGCCGGCAAGCCGGCAAGGCCGAAGTCGGAATCAAAATTCAAGCGGGTCGACTTCCAGATGCCAGCGCAGGCGCGAGGGTGCCTTGATGGCGTCAACAAAGCGGAGCCACTCCGTCAGAAAGGACTGCAAGGCACGCCGCGAAGGCGATTCGACAAGCAACTGTCCCCGCTCAAAATTGGCGCGTCGCGCCAGACGCATTGGCACCGGGTCGTACAGCATCACGTCCTGATGCGTTTCGGCCTGCGGCCAGGCGCGGGCGGCCGCGAGAAAAGCCAGTGCCTCGGCCATCTTTGGCGCCTCGGCGCGCAGCATGGCCTGATAGGCGTAGGGCGGAAAACCCGCCTGCTCACGCTCCTTGAGTTGCGCCGCGGCAAAAGCCGGATAGTCGTGACGGACCAGCGCAGCGTACAAGGGATGCTCGGGAAATTGCGTCTGGATCAGCACTTCGCCCGCCAAATCCGCACGTCCGGCACGACCGGCAACCTGCATCAACTGTGCAAAAAGCCTTTCAGCCGCGCGCCAGTCAGCGGCGAACAACGCGGCGTCGGGGCCGATCGCGCCAACCAGGGTCAATTTCGGAAAGTCGTGGCCCTTGGCAAGCATCTGGGTTCCGACGAGGATGTCGGCTTCGCCGGCGTGAATTTTTTCTACCATCGCCTCCCACTGCTTGCGACTTTTCGCTGAATCGCGATCGACGCGCAGAATCCGCGCCTGCGGAAAACGCGCCGCCAGCACTTCTTCGAGGCGCTGGGTGCCGCGCCCGAAGGGGTGAATGTCCTGATTGCCGCAGGTCGGGCAATTTTTTGGCACGCGGCTTTCGAAGCCGCAATGGTGACAACGCAGGCGACCATCCGCCAGATGCAGCACAAGGTTGGCGGCACAACGCGTGCAGCGCGAGATCCAGCCGCAAGCGGCGCAAGCGAGCACCGGCGCGTAGCCGCGCCGATTGAGAAAGACCAGGCTTTGCTCACCGCGCGCCAGGCGTTTTTCAATCGCCATCAGCAAGGCGCCGGAAAGCCCGTCCTGGAGTTTCTCCAGACGCGTATCGATACGCTGGACAGTAGGCAGGCGGGCGTTTTCAACCGCCCGCTGGTACAGGGTCAACAGGGTGTAACGGCCTCGCGTGCGGCTATCCGTGGCATTTGCCCAGCTTTCCAGCGAAGGCGTGGCCGAACCGAGAACAATCTGAATGCCCCGCTCACGCGCACGGAAGACGGCAACATCGCGTGCCGAATAGCGCATACCGTCCTGCTGCTTGAACGACGGGTCGTGCTCCTCGTCGACGACAATCAAGCCGAGTTCAGGCAAGGGCGTAAACACGGCCAAGCGGGTGCCGAGAATGATTCGCGCCCGCCCTTCGAGCGCGGCGCGCCAGTTGCGGCTACGCGCCGCCTCGGTCAACTCGCTGTGCAGGCTGACCAGCCCGGCGTCGGGGAAACGCGCAGCGACCCGCTTTTCAAGCTGCGGCGTCAGATTGATTTCAGGAACCAGCAACAACGCCTGCTGGCCGGCGGCGAGGGCGCGCGCTATCAGCCGCAGATAGACTTCGGTTTTGCCGCTACCCGTCACACCATGCAACAGGTACGCATTGAAACCCGGCGCGGCGCCGGTTATGGCAGCCAGGGCCACGCGCTGCTCGTCGGTCAGTTCAGGCGCTTCCTGGACGGGAGGCGACTTTACCGCGCGCTGGCTGGTTCTCGCCTTGGGCGGGTCAATGCGGCGCAGCCCGGCTGGCAAAGTGGACAACATCACTTCGCCGAGTGGCGCCTGGTAATAGGCGGCGCAGAACTCGGTCAACCGGAACCAGTCATCCGGCAGCGCCGGCAAATCACGCAGAATTTCCTCAAGCACCTTGAGTTGCGCAAGCGGGTGGTCGCTACTTGACGGCAGATCGACAATGACGCCGATTTTCGAACGCCGACCGAATGGAACGCGTACCCGACGACCGATGTCGGTGGTCGATAGCGCCTCGCCCACGGGGACGAGATAATCAAAAAAACGATGAAGAGGAACGTCGAGCGCGACGCGGGCGATTTGCATCACGGACTGCCTATGACGTTCGATATAGAGAGAGTCAGAACGCTACGACTGACGCGGTCTCACTTAGATAGCAAAGCTCGCGCCGGTTCTTGAAAAACAGCGTAACTCATTCACTTATCGATGCTTTTCAGGTTGTTCACAATTTCTGTGGATAAGTCTGTGGATGAATCACGAAAGAACTCGCCAAGTGCCGCCCCTGCAAGGCTTTTTTACACTTTGCTGCAAAATAGAGCAATCAACTATCCCATAAAAATCAATAGGTTAAATCTACACCTATGATTTATTGGAAGATTACTACCGTTTTGCGACAAGGCATCAAACTCTGTTGATAAGTCAACAGGGGAGTCAAAATTTATTTATCTTTTTTACGCAAGATCTTGCTGTATTCATGCACGGTATTGACCAGCGTCGTGACATGGTCAGGCGGCGTAAACTGCGAAATACCATGCCCCAGATTGAAGACGTGACCCGTGTCACCTGGGCCGTAGCTGTCGAGCACTTTTTTCGCCTCGGCGGCAATCTTGTCGGGCGAGGCGAACAATACATTCGGGTCGAGGTTGCCCTGCAAGGCGACCTTGTGGCCGACGCGCCGGCGCGCTTCGCCAATGTCGATCGTCCAGTCGAGGCCCAGCGCATCACAGCCGATGTCGGCGATCGACTCCAGCCACAGGCCGCCGCCCTTGGTGAAAACGATTGAGGGAATGCGCTCGCCATCCTTCTCCTTGATCAGGCCGGCGACGATGCGCTGCATGTACTGCAACGAGAACTCCTGATACGCCGCCGCCGAAAGGCCGCCGCCCCATGAATCGAAAATCATCACGGCCTGTGCGCCGGACTCGATTTGGGCGTTCAGATAAGCGGTCACCGAGTCTGCGGTAACCGACAGGATTCGATGCATCAGATCCGGTCGATCATAAATCATGGTCTTCACGCGACGATAATCACTGCTCGAACCGCCCTCGACCATGTAGCAGGCGAGGGTGTAGGGGCTGCCCGAAAAGCCGATCAGCGGCACCGAATTGTCGAGCGCCCGGCGGATTTCCGAAACGCCGTCCATCACGTAACGCAGGTGATCATAAGGATCGGGTGCCGTGAGGTCGCGAATCGCCCATTCTTCGCGCAGGGGGCGCTCGAACTTCGGCCCTTCACCTTCGGTAAAGTAGAGGCCAAGCCCCATTGCGTCGGGCACAGTCAGAATGTCGGAAAAGAGAATTGCCGCATCAAGATCGTAACGGGAGAGGGGCTGCAGGGTTACCTCGCAGGCCATCGCGGGGTTCTTGCACAATTGCAGGAAACTGCCGGCGCGTTTGCGCGTTTCACAGTATTCGGGCAAATAACGGCCTGCCTGACGCATCAGCCAGAGCGGCGTGTGATCTGTTGGTTCCTTGAGCAGTGCGCGCAGGAAATTGTCGTTACGGGGTCGGGTCACGTTAGGCTCCGCCGGAAAGGGGGAAATTTACTGGAAAGGGCGATTATCCCGCGTTCGCACCGCAAGCGCCACCGGCAGACGAAACCGGGTTGATCAGCGGCGCCAGAAATAGGGGGTAAATAGCACGAAGAGCGTGAAAATTTCAAGGCGCCCGGCGAGCATCGCCAGCGAGCAGATCCAGGTCTGGAAGTCAGTCAGCGACTGGAAATTCTGCGCCGGGCCGACGGCATTCAAACCCAGGCCGGCGTTGTTGATGCAGGCGATGATCGCCGTAAACGCGGAGATGAAGTCCATGCCGCTGGCGATCAGGAAAAAGGTCAGTTCGCCGACTGTCAAAGCGTAGAGGAAAATAAAGCCAAGCACGGCTCCGGCGATGCTCTGCGGAATCGGCACGCCGCCGATGCGAACGGGGTTGACCACCGCCGGATGAATCAATTTCTGCAGTTCGCGCAAGCCTTGCTGACTCAGGATCAGCGTGCGGATCATCTTGATGCCGCCACCGGTTGAACCTGAACATACCGAGATACACGACAAAAAGAGCATCCACATCGGCACGAAAATGGGCCATTTATCGTAATCGACGCTGGAGAATCCGCAGTCTGTGGCAATTGAAACGAGATTGAAGGCGACATAGCGCAGGGCGGTGAGCCAGTCGTCATAGGTATCCATAACCCACAGATAGGTCGTGCAGACCAGGGTGCTGGAGACGATCAGGGCGACAAAAGCCTTGGCTTCGACGTCGACCCAGTAGGCTCCCAGCGAACGCTGACGCAGGGCGACAAAATGCGTTGCGAAATTGAAGCCGGCAACCATCATGAAAAAAATCAGGACGGCTTCGATGGCCGGAGAGTCGAACTGGCCGACGCTTGCGTCATAGGTTGAAAACCCCCCCAGCGACAATGCGGCAAAGGCATGGCAGATCGCGTCGAGCCAGTTCATGCCCACCAACCGGAGGGAGAGGATACAGGCCATCGTGACGCCAAAATAAACCAGCCACAGCGCCTTGGCCGTGCTCGCGATACGTGGCGTGAGCTTGGCGTCCTTCATCGGCCCCGGCGTCTCTGCCTTGTAGAGTTGCATGCCGCCGACGCCAAGCAGCGGCAGGATGGCGACGGCCAGCACGATGATTCCCATGCCACCAAGCCAGTTCAGTTCATGCCGCCAGATATTGATCGAGGCAGGCAGATTTTCGAGGCCAGTGAGAACCGTACTGCCGGTCGTCGTCAAACCCGACATCGCTTCAAAGAAAGCATCGGTAAATGACAGGTTCGGAATAACCAGCATCAGGGGAACAGTGGCAATGGCTGCCATCATGACCCAGGCGAGCGTCACCAGCAAAAAGCCATCGCGCGGTTGCAGCTCGCGTTTGAAACGCCGGGTCGGGAACCACAGGGCAAAGCCCGCCAGCGCACAAAAAGCCATGGCGTCGATGAACTCGAACAGCACGCCGTCGCCATAGGCGAGACTGGCCACGATCGGCATCAGATACGTCACGCTGAAACAGGCGAGCATCATCCCCATCACGTGCAGAATCGGGAAAAGACGGTATTTCACAGGAAGCCCACGCTGACCTGAAAGAGCGTTTCGACCTTCTTGACGACTTTCTTGTTCAGGCAAAAGACGATGACGTGATCGTTGGCCTGGATCACTTCATCCTTGTGCGCGATGACCACATGCCCCATCCGTTTTTGCATGACCATGCCCTGATAACGGATATCTTCGCTTTTGTCGAAGTCGCGCACAATCACGGCGAGCGTTGCCCCGTGGATCACAGGCAGCTCGTCAATACGCCGCCCGACGACCTTCGAACTCGTGCGATCACCGTGCACAACGAGTTCCAGCGCTTCGGCAGCACCGCGCCGCAGACTGTGCACCTGAGCCACGTCGCCATGTCGGACGTGGGCCAGCAGCGCACCGATCGAAACCTGCGCTGGCGAAATAGCGATATCGATCGGCCCACCCTGCACCAGTTCGGCGTACGCCCGGCGATTGATCAAGGCGACCACACGCTTGCAGCCTAGCCGCTTGGCCAGCGAAGCGGCCATGATGTTGTTTTCGTCGTCGTTGGTCAGCGCCAGGAAAAGATCCATTTCATCGATCGCCTCCTGCTGCAACAACTCTTCGTCGGTCACGTCGCCGCGCAGCACGAGGGTGGACTGCAAGGTGTTGGCGATGACCTCGGCGCGCGCCCGGCTGCCTTCAATGATCTTCACCTCATACTTGCCCTCCAGCGCCTGGGCAACACGCAGGCCGATGTTGCCACCGCCAGCAATCATGATGCGCTCAACCGGATGCAGCATCCGGCGCATCTCGCGCAGGATGCGCCGGATGTGCTCGTCGGCGGCCAGTACGAAAACCTCGTCACCATCCTCGATCAGCGTGTCGCCGGTTGGCGGTATCGGCCGGTCACGGCGAAAGATTGCTGCGATGCGCGCGTCGGCATTGCCGGTCAGGTGCTCGCGCATCTCTTTGATCGGCCTATCAACCAGCAAGCCGCCAGCGTAAGCACGCACGGCGACCAGCGCGACCCGCCCCTTGGCAAAGGAGAGCACCTGCAGCGCCTCGGGAAACTCGGCCAGCTTGGTGATGTAGTCGGTAATCACCTGTTCCGGGCACAGGGCATAATCGACGGCAAAATTTTCCGGCGCGAGCAAGGTCTCGCTTTCCAAAAAATCGGTCGAGCGCAAGCGGGCAATTCGCGTCGGCACATTGAAAACGCTGTACGCAACCTTGCAGGCAACAAGATTGGTCTGATCACTCTGCGTTACCGCGATCAGCAAATCGGCGTCTTCCGCGCCCGCATCACGCAGTGTCGAAGGGTATGCGGCGTTACCGGTGACCGTCCGCAAATCAAGGCGATCCTGCAAGTACTGGAGGCGTTCCCGGTCGCTATCGACAATTGTTATGTCGTTATCTTCGGAAACCAGGCTTTCCGCGACACTGGCGCCGACCTGGCCAGCGCCGAGAATGATTATTTTCACTTTGCTTCTCCCTGACGCCTGATCGGCCAAAAATCATTCGCGCTCTTCGCTACGCCGCCCCAGATTCAAACCAAGCTGTTTCAGCTTGCGGTAGAGGTGGGTGCGTTCAAGGCCTGTTTTTTCCGCCACGCGAGTCATGTTGCCGCGCTCGCCCTTCAGATGATGTTCAAAATAGAGGCGCTCGAAGGCCTCGCGCGCATCGCGCAAGGGCTGGTCAAACATGGGCAGCGCCAACGGTTGAACGGGCGCCTCACTGGCGTCGCGCTGCAGCACTGCGGCCACGTCCTCAGCGGAAATCTCGTCCTCAAGGGCCGACAGCGCCAGATTCTTCACTGTCGCCAGAAGCTCGGCCCACTCGCCCTGCCAGCGGTGCATGCGCAGCGCGTTGAGTGCGCCGCTGGAGAAATGCCGCAGCGGCACGTCACCGCGCTCGGCAAGATGACCGAGCACCAGCGAAGCGATTTCCGGCACGTCGTCGGCATGACCGGCGAGCTGCGGCAAGGCAACCCAGACTTCGCCAAGGCGGGCGACCAGCGCAGGGTCCCAGCCTGCTTCAGTAAGTGCCGAAAGCGAGCGGGTAGAGGCGGCAACCAACTGGAGATTGTGTTTTTCAAGGCGCTCAAGCGCAAAAACCAGATTCATCTGCTGCAGCTTGCCGAGCAGCACAAGGTCCGCAATGAAAAGAATTCCGCCACCGGCGTTCTGCAACATCTCCTGCGTCAGCGGCGCGCTCGACGCGGAAAGATCAAGCCAGGGCGTTTGCGGCGCTTGCAAGGTGCGCGCGCAGATTTCGGCGATGCTGCCGGAAGCGCTCTTCAGCAATAGCACCGGATTCTTCGCCGCCGCCTGTTCAAGACGCTTCTTGAGATCCTTCAGCAGTGGCGAACGGGTGAATGCATCGAGCGTTAGCGGCGGTTTCTGCGGCGCCGCCTCGTGCTTAAGCGCTTTCTTCACAGTCGCCAGCAGCTTCTGCAGGGCAATCGGCTTTTCGAGGAAATCAATCGCGCCAATGCGCGTCGCTTCAACCGCCGTATCTATCGTTCCGTGCCCCGACATCATGACCACCGGCATCGTCAGCAAACCCGCCGCCGACCACTCCTTAAGCAAGGAAATGCCGTCCGTATCGGGCATCCAGATATCGAGGAGGACAAGGTCGGGCCGCTTCTCCGCGCGAATCTTGCGCGCCGCAGCCGCGTGCTCGGCCAGCCAGACGGTATGCCCCTCGTCGGCGAGAATCTCGGAAAGCAACTCGCGGATGCCCATTTCGTCATCGACGACCAGTATTTGTGCCATGGTCAGGACTCTGTATGAATGTCAGTTGAAATTGATAAAGGCGCCAAAGGCAGCCTGATGCTGACTTCGGCACCGACTGGCTGGCAATTGGTAATATTGATGCGTCCATGGTGCTCGTCGACAATCTTTTTGACAATGGCCAGCCCAAGCCCGGTACCGCGCGCCTTGGTCGTCACATAGGGCTCGAAAACCCGAGCCATGATCTCGGGCGGAAAGCCCGGGCCGCTATCCTTGACCGAGAGTTCGGCAAAGCTATCGCCCAGTTGGGTGGCAATTCCAATGTGCGGCGTATCGACCGCTTCTTGCGCATCTTCCGCATTGCGCAATAAATTGTGAATGATCTGCCGCAACTGCGTCGCGTCGCCCCAGATCGCCGGCAAACCGGGCGTCAAATCTACGTCGATGGTCGCACGCGAAGTTTCGTAGAGGCCCAGGACTTCGCCTACCAGCCCATTGAGGTCAAGCGCCGCCAGTTCGGGGGCCGGCATGCGCGCATAATCGCTGAAATCGTCAACCATGCGCTTCATCGCCTGCACCTGATTGATGATCGTCTGCGTCGAACGGCTCAACATCTCGGCATCGCTGCCAGCGAGCTTTTCGGACAACTTCATCTGCAGACGCTCGGCTGAGAGCTGAATCGGTGTCAGCGGATTCTTGATCTCGTGCGCCAGACGCCGCGCCACCTCGCCCCAGGCCGCACTACGCTGGGCGGCGACCAGGCGGGTCACATCGTCAAAGACGACAACGCAGCCGCCGTTTGAGCCCTCGGGCAACTGCGTGCCGCGCAATAACAATATCTGCGGCAAGCCGCCGGATCGATCAAGTTCGATCTGCGTCTGCCATTCCTTGGCGCCGTGCTCGGCAAAGGCGTCGCGGATGACGCAGCCAAGCTCGCGCTGGCGCGGCCACGCTTCAACCGCTGCGGACACCAGCTCGCTAAAATCGTCATTAAGTATGGTGAGGGCGCCTTCGTTAACCGTCCGCAGCACAAAACGGCGGTCGAAAACCAAAACCCCAGCCGACAAGTTAGCAAGAATCGACTCAAGATAGGCGCGTGCCGATTCGACCTCGGCACGATGGCGTTCGGTTTCACGGCGTGCGTCGTCGAGCTGGCGCGTCATCTGGCTGAATGACTGGGTCAGCATGCCAAGCTCGTCACGACTATAAATCGCCTGGCGCGGCGTGAAATCGCCGGCTGCGACCGCCTGCGTGCCTTCGGCAAGAATCGATAGCGGCGCCGACAAACGCCGCGCCAGGACAAAGGCCAGCGCAAAAGCAGTAAATAACGCGAGCAGAACGGTCAGCGTCAAGGTCATCGCGTAAATTCGGGTCAGCCCCTCGCGCCCAAGCGAAAGCTCCTGATAATCACGGTAAACCGCCTGAACGCTTTCGGCGTTCTGCGCCAGATTGGCGGGAACCGGCTGCGTCAGTTGCAGGATGCGCGGCTCGCTGGTTAAACCCAGGGGGCTGACCGAAACCAGTACGCGCAGCAGCAGATCCTTGCCCGCTTCACCCTCAATGACGCGGTAACCACGTCCACTACGCGCCTCGCGCAGTTGGGTAGCGGAGGGCAGGGGCGGCAACAGGGAAACCAGATCGCCGGTGGAACTGGCGAGCAAACTTCCGTCGATGGCAAACAAGGCCGCCGCCTGCACGCCAGTCTGCTCACGCAGGCGGTTTAACAAGGCGCGACGCTGCGGATCGGGCTGATCGCCCAGTTCAAGCGCCATGCTGCGTCCCTTGTCCGATAGATCGCTGAGCAGATAGTCGAGCGCGCTGCGCCCGAGATTCAGGCCGGACTCGAGCGCCTTCTCGACGCGTACATCAAACCAGGTTTCGATGCTCTTGGTCACGAACTGCACCGATACGGCGTAGACCAGCACGCCGGGAAGCACCGCCATCAAGCCGAACATCAGCATCAGACGAAGCTTGAGGCGCGAGCCAAAAACCTTGGCCCGATGGTCTCGCCAGAGCGCGCGAACCTGCCAGCCGACCAGGCCGAGCAGGGACAAGGCAACCACCGCATTGAGGCCGAGCAGCCAGGCGTAGTGCCGAGCGAAGAGCGCCGTATTGGCGCTCGCCGAAGCCAGAAGAAAGAGCAGGATGGCGCCAAATGATGCGGCAGCGATGACCAGGTACTTCATTTGCTCTCTGCTGCCGCAGTTTTGCCGTCGTTCGGCACGAAACTCCAGCGCACCCATTCGGAAGCGAGGTTCCAGTCCCGATTGGCGATTGCGGTCACCTGAAAGGTCTTTGGCATCTGCGTCAGATCAAGACGAAGGCGCAGTCCGGCAAGGTAAGTTTCATCGGCCTTAACTGCGGATTTTTCAAGGACGCTCCAGTTGCGCAGGCGAGAAAGCATGCGCAAAGTCTCATCAAGCGTCTCGAAACTCTGATGCAGCGCGCCGGTCGACAGGCGATATTGCCGGGTCAGCGCGTGATAGGAGAGGCGGAAGGTCTGACTGCGATGGGCAACCTTTTCGTCAAGCCAGTACCAGCGTGGGCGCGTCAGCTCAAACTCGGTGACAAAGTAGAGGACAACGCCTTTGCCGACCGCTTCTTCCAGCCGCGTGTTGAAATCGAGCGTGAAGTCGGCGCCCAGAATATAGGTATCGTCGTCAACAACAAGCTGCGGATTGCGAATCTCTATCTCGCCGGCCAGCGCGGCAAGCGAAGTGAGCAGCAGAACTACGCTGCAAAAAAATAATTTAAGGCGCTTTCCGCAACAACGCATAGTAAAAACCGTCGTGATCTTCAAGCGGCAGCAGTTGCTCGGTGTGCAGCCGCTCGGCGTCGGTCTGGCGCACTAGAAAAGCGTCGATCTGCGCGCCGTTTTCCTCGGGGAAAACCGAGCAAGTCGCGTAAAGCAACTTGCCGCCCGGTTTCAGCAAGGGCCACAGGGCATCAAGAATCACCGCCTGCGTCTGCGCGAAGCGCCGGATGTCACCCTCGCGACGCAGCCACTTGATGTCCGGATGGCGACGCACGACGCCTGAAGCAGAGCAGGGCACGTCGGCCAGTATCGCATCGAACAGACGGCCGTCCCACCATTGATCGACGGCACTGCAATCGGCAACCCGAACCGTGGCGCTCAGGCCCAAGCGTTGCAGGTTTTCTTCGATGCGCCGCGTACGGCTGGCATCGATATCGAGCGCCAGCAGTTCAAGATCGGTTCGTTCAAGAAGGTGGGCGGTTTTCCCGCCGGGCGCGGCGCAGGCATCGAGCACATAGGCCCCGGCTGCCGGGTCAAGCAATTCCGCAGCGCGCTGGGCACCGGCATCTTGCACGGAGACCAGGCCCTCATAGAAGCCGGGTAGCGCATCGACCGGCACCGGCTTCAGCAATTGCAGACCACTTTGACCAAGCAGTCGGGCCGGATGCCCGGCAAGCTCAAGACGCGCAGCGTAGTCAACCGGTGCCAACCGGCGCCGATTGACACGCAACGTCATCGGCGGCTGGCTGTTGCCCGTCTCGACGATACGTTGCCACTCCTGCGGGTAGGCACGACGCAACCTGCTTAGCCACCACCGCGGATGTTGTTCGGCCGCTTGCTCATCGGTGACCACCGCAGCGAGCAAGGCCTCGCGCTGACGCAAAAAATTGCGCAACACGCCATTAACCAGGCCTTTGAACACGCCCCCCGCCAGTTCGCCGGCTGCAACGACGGCCTGATCCACTACCGTATGAACTGCCTCGGGCCGGGTCTCCAGCCGATAGAGGGCGGCCAGAAGAAGTGCGTGCGTCTGTGCATGCGTCAGCGGCTTTTCGAGCAAGCGGCCAAGGATGAATTCACCCCAGCCATAGCGACGCAACACGCCGTAGGCAATGTCCTGTGTTGCCGAGCGAGCCGCTGGCGCTTCGTTGTTCAGCATCAGCAAAGCTTCGGTCAGGCTCTTCCCGTCACGCACGATCGCGACGATGCGCGCTGCGAGCAAAAGGCTCCAGCCGAGCGAATCGGCGGGCAGCGAAGGAAGCGCCTCGGTTGGCTGCGCAGGAATTGCAGCACTGCTCGAAGCGACCTTGCGCACACGAGAAAACCGGGAGCGCGAAGAAGTGGAAGTGGAAGTGGGAGAGGGCAAGGCCGAACTTTACGGTAGTCGTTGATTCGCAGAGTTTAGCATGACGATGCTGGCCGGATTGGCGGCGCCCGGCGATAATGAACTGATGATTCCCACGTCTCTTAAACCTTACGCATGGCTGTCGATCGGGGCGGCCCTGTCAACAATCGCGCTAAAAAGCGTTGCCTGGTGGTTGACCGGTTCGGTAGGTCTGCTCTCCGACGCCCTGGAATCGCTGGTCAATCTGGCGGGTGCGGTCATGGCGTTGGCCATGCTGACGGTGGCCGAGCGACCGGAAGACGAAAACCATGCCTACGGACACGGCAAGGCAGAGTATTTCTCAAGCGGCCTGGAAGGATTGCTGATTCTGCTCGCGGCGATTGCCATTGGCGTCACGGCAATCGAGCGGCTGATTCACCCGCAGCCCATTGAACAACTCGGCATCGGCCTGGCGGTCTCGGTCGTCGCGTCGATCATCAACCTCGTCACCGCTCGCATCCTGTTGGCCGCCGGTAGCAAATACCGGTCGATCACACTGGAGGCCGACGCCCACCACTTGCTGACCGACGTGTGGACCTCGGTCGGCGTCATCGTCGGTGTCGGCGCTGTGGCGCTTACCGGCTGGCTGTGGCTCGATCCCGTACTTGCGCTACTGGTCGCCGCAAATATTGTGTACACCGGCTGGCGGCTACTGCAGCGCTCGGCAGATGGCCTGATGGACATCGCTCTTCCGCCCGAACAGCACCACGCCGTCGTCGAGGTTCTTGAGGGCTACCGCCGGCAAGGCGTCGATTACCATGCGCTGCGCACCCGGCAGTCGGGGGCACGCAGCTTTGTTGAAGTTCATGTACTGGTACCCGGCGCGTGGACGGTGCAACGCGGGCACGAATTGCTCGAGCAACTGGAGGCCAAAATTCGCGGCGCACTGCCGCACGCGACGGTGTTTACTCACCTGGAACCGCTTGAAGACCCGGCTTCGCACGACGATATTCGGCTTGATCGCCGATGATGCGCCGCTGGCTGCGCATCGCCGCTCTTGCCGCATTCGCTGCACTGACGCTATTGCCGCTACCTGCCGGCGCGTGGAATGCCGCCGGGCATCGCCTTAGCGCCTTGATCGCCTGGCAGCAACTCGACCAAGGTACGCGCGAAGAAGTCAGCCGCTTGCTCGAACGCCACCCCGACCATGAACGCTGGACTGTCCGCGCCAAAGGCCTTGCCCCTGAACTTGCGGCTTTTCTCGAAGCCTCGACGTGGCCAGACGACATCTAGGGAGACAAGCGCTTCTACGATGCAAACAAAGACGAAGCAACGAAACTTCTGCCCGGCTTCCCCGACATGGCGCGGCA
>CAJAHZ010000069.1 GCA_903939665.1 uncultured Pseudomonadota bacterium
CTGGTTTTCCTCAACTCGCATATCACACGCCCCGAAAAAATTCAGCCTCCAGTGTTTCAAGCAAATGTTAAGCAATCATGAAGTTGGGCGGATTATTCTTGCGTGAAGCAATGGTTTTACGGGTATCCGGATTTTCCGGTGGACGCAGCCGGTTGATCGACTAAAGTTTCCCTGAGTCGAAAGCCTGTCAGGTTTTTCACCCCAAAGACAGCTATGTAGCGCCAACAGACATATGCTGTACGCGCATCGTCAGAACAGCACTATGCGCAAATGGCTGCTTCCTGAGGGGACACACGCGCCGAGCATCAGGGAATGCATGGAGCGCTATTTTCGGCGGGCCTTTCTGCAAATGGCAACCCATACCGGACCAAACTCGGCGATTGACGGCTGCACCCGGCGTCAGCCATACTCGTCGAAAGCCCATTGGATTTCCGATTCTTTGCAGGTTGAATTAATAGAACCCATGTAGGCTCAAGCCATAGAGGCAATGTCATGTTAGGACCGAAACAAGCAATTTGCATTAGATGTTTCGCAGAAAGCACCAAGGCTTAACTTGTTAATGACTAAATATCTAGCCAATCAATTTCTCGGCCGCTTGCTGCCATTATCAGCTGCGTTGAGTATCGGCGTATCGATAGCACAAGAAATGCCAAGGTTTCTTATTGACAGATTTAGTGTGGAAAGCAATCCACTACTCGAGCAGGCCGACGTCGATGCCGACAAAGCACCCTGGGAAATCGGCGCAACTCTCGATAGCACCGGCTCAGGCCAAACCGGAAGCGGACGACTCAGCATCCCATACCAAAATAGCAACCTGTTTGACAGTGATCAAATCCTGACGCTGCAGTACCAAACCTCCGTAAAAAACCCCAAAGATCTCAGCGTCGCTGCTGTTTCCTATCGAACTTCGGTCAGCCAGTAGTCCAAATATTGAACACTACGGTCAATACCATCAATGTGACTGTGTCACAAAAACTTGCCGGCTTACTTACGCCACCGGCAGCGGGCAAGAAACCGGGTGGCCCCACAGCACCATAGCCGCCAAAGATACCGGAGCCAAAAAAATGAACCCGTCAAGAAGCTGTACTGCAACTAGCCTGATTCTGGTGCTAATGTTGCTTTGCGCCGGGTTGGCGCAGGCAGAGGCCGGCAAGGTGATCAATCTCTCGGGGCCCCTGTTCTCGGTCGCCGGCGATGGCAGTCGGCGGGTACTGTCGGTCGGCTCCAGCATCGAACCGGGTGACACCCTGATGACAGAGGAGAAGACCTATGCGCGGGTGAAATTCACCGACAACAGCGAAATCGTGCTGCGGCCCAAAACCCAGATGAAGATCGAGTCCTATGCGTTTACCCAGACCGAACCCACGAATGACGGCGTGGTGTTCAACCTCGTCAAAGGCGCCCTGCGTGCGGTTAGCGGCTTGATCGGCAAGCGTGGCAACCAGGATGCCTACAAGTTGCAAACGAAAACTGCCACCATCGGCATTCGCGGCACCACCTTTATCGCCGAATTCGTACCCTTCGATCCGGCCGATGCGGCCAAAGAGGCAGTTGCCAGCGCCGACGAGGCACCGCCTGCCTTTGCGCTGCTGTGGGAGCCCTTGCCCTTGTTCGCCCAGGCCGATACGGCCACCGATGCGCTGCTAGGCTCTTGGTCACACAACAGCCGGCAACCGCTACTACTCGCCCTGAATACCACCGTTTTGACCGATGCGGCCACCGATGTGCTGCCGGTCTATCTATCGCACAACGCCGGACAACCGCTGCTACTCGCCCAGAATTCACCCACCCCCGGCGCAGGAGGTTTGGCGGCCGGCCTCTACGTCCATGTGATCGACGGAATCATCAACCTGACCAACAAGGGCGGCAGCCAAAGCTTTTCCGCCGGCCAGTTCGGGTACACCGCAAGCATTATTAAACCACCGGTGATTGTACCCGCCAACCCCGGCATACGGTTCAGCCCGCCACCGGCTTTCTCGTCTTCCACGGCCCCCCGTGGCGGAACGACGACGAACAGCGACAAACCACAAGCCGTCGATTGCGAAGTTCGCTGACCCCCGCAGCTCCAAGCGTCGGTCAAGCGCAACATTAAATCACGACGGCCGGCATGCTTGGAGGATGAGGACGAAGCCAGTAGGTGCGCTGTGTCGTTGCGCTGCCAATATTGGGACCGCCGTTTTTACACAGCCTGGGGCAAAACCGGACCGATAGCTTCAACAGTGGAATGACCGCACCTAGCCGGTGGACACGGACCCAGCTTATCGCTCGAATTACATCGATGTATCAATTTAGCACCGCACAACGCAGAGCCAAAACCTTGCCCGCCCACCGGGAAATCTGGATGCCCGGTTTTACAACGATTTCGCGCCGGCCCTGCGTTGCGGCATACGGCTCATGGGAGTTGGGTCGCCAACGGCCTGCGGGTCACAGCGCTATCCGCGCAAATTCCGGAAGATCCGTACAAATCAAGGGCTGCCGCTCGAAACAATAAATCCTCCGGCAGGCAAACTTCCCTCGCGTAGTCTGATCAACCTACGCCAGACGGCTCCGTAATTCATCATCGACGCAAGCTGGGTGCCTTACTTTTTAGTCCATGCCAAACCAAGAGGAGAATGACATGCGATGCACATCGGCAAGCCGGGGAGAAATGATCGGTAGTCTGGTCGAGGATTCGGTAAGTACAGCGCTCTCCGAATTACAGAAACACTGGCTGAAGGAGGTTTTTGAAAAGGGCTTTGTCGGTTACAGCAAGCTCTCCGACCGCCAGTTACTCATGGAAATGCAACTGCGCGGCCTCCTTCCACAAGAAGAGGAAAGCGAAGACGACGCGGACAACGAGTTTCTTAACGACCCGATGTTCAACTAAGCAGCCATCGTGTCCGCCACGCATCATCCCCAGCAATACCTCCAGGGCCACCCACTCACCAGTGCTGCCCTGCTGCAGGCGGCCCTCACTCCGACGGTAGCCATCGCCGCCCTGCCGCTTTGCGCCATCGTGTTCGAGCAAACGCTGACCGGGGCCTATCTGATTCTCTCGATACTCGTCTTTTCGTTCACTTTTCCAGGGCGGCCGGCAAAAAACAGCAACATCGGCAGCCTGGCGACCAGCGTGCTTGCCAACTGGTTTCTGGTCGTTGCTCTGCTGCTCTTTCTCGGCTGGACGACCCGCACCATCGACGTCTTCGATCAGCGGGTAATCCTTGCCTGGATCCTGGCGACACCGCTCGCCCTGTTCGCCGCACACCTGCTGCTGCCCGTGGCGCTACCGCGACTGATGGCGACAGAAAGCCTGCAGCGGGTGGCCGTCATTGCCGGCGGCGGGCACCTGGGACGCCAACTGGCGGCGGGTATTCAATCCTCGCCATCGATCGGCATCCGTATCGCCGGATATTTTGAAGATCGACGCCTGCCACGCAACAGCACAGCGAAAACCTGCGACATTCTCGGCGCGATCGATCAGCTCGCCACCTACGTCAAAACCCACCGTGTCGACCTGATCTACATCACGCTGCCCATGGCCTCGCAGCCACGCATCCTGAAGTTGCTCGACGAGCTGCGCGACACCACGGTATCCATCTACTTCACCCCCGACATCTTCCTCTCCGATCTGATTCAGGCGCGTGTGGACATCGTCGGCGGGATGCCCGTGGTCGCGGTATGCGAAACACCGTTCTACGGCATCAACGGCGTGCTCAAGCGCGCCAGCGACCTGGTCCTGGCGGCGGCGATCCTCTTGCTCATCGCGCCGCTGATGCTGGCCATTGCCATCGCCATCAAACTCCAGTCACCGGGTCCGGCAATCTTCAAGCAACGCCGCTACGGGCTGGATGGCCGCGAGATCATCGTGTACAAATTCCGCAGCATGACCGTAGCCGAGGACGGCGATGTCGTCCGTCAGGCGACCCGCAACGACAGCCGGGTAACCCCTTTAGGCGCCTTCCTGCGCCGCAGTTCGCTCGATGAACTGCCGCAATTCATCAACGTCCTGCAAGGGAAAATGAGCATCGTCGGGCCGCGCCCGCATGCCGTCGCGCACAACGAAACCTACCGGAAGCTGATCAACGGCTACATGATCCGGCACAAGGTGCGCCCGGGGATTACGGGCTGGGCACAGGTCAATGGGCACCGCGGGGAAACCGACACGCTTGAAAAAATGCAGAAGCGTATCGAGTACGACCTCGCTTACCTGCGCAACTGGTCACTACCATGGGATCTGGAAATCATCTTCAGGACACTGCTCGTCGTCTGCAAGAAACAAAATGCCTACTGAACGGCACAGCCGTAGCCTTGAAGCGAAAAGCCTGCGCGCATGCCAGCATCCCCTGCTTTTTCCTGGCCCCGACGAGGTATCAGCATCGACTATGCGGCGGTGGTGTCTCGTTGCCGCCGCCATCGGCACAGCGATGCTTTTCTATCTTGGCGCGCAGCCGTTTGCCGTCGGACTATTCCCGGAACCCTGGGACAAAATCACCCATCTGCTCGCTTTCTCGACGCTCACGGGGCTGCTATGGACCGGTACGGCCGGACGCATTCCCCTGGCACTGATTGGCATCATCGCGGCCATCGGCGCACTCGATGAGTGGCACCAAGCCGGTCTGCCGGGACGCTCGATGGACCCCGCCGATCTATTGACCGACATCGCCGCAGCAATTCTTACGGTGGCCGTACTCAACGCCAGACAAAAACTTGCTGGCAAAAACGGCAAATAGTGATCGCACAATCGCCGCTTCGACACATCCTGTGGCGCATTCCGGACAACATTCTCCGTCCCTCAGGCAGAAAGCCGCACGGGCAAATCGGGCAGATCGCGGCGGAAGCAATAGCCCGTTCCACGAACAGTTTCCAGCAACCGGTCATGCCCCGATGGCGAAAGCGCCCGGCGCAATCCGCGAATATGAACGTCGACGGTGCGTTCCTCGATGAACACATGGTCGCCCCAGATCTCATTGAGCAACTGCGTGCGGCTATAGACCCGATTAGGATGCGTTACGAAAAAATGCAGCATGCGGAACTCGATTGCACCGAGCTCGATATCACGACCATCGGCCTCGATCCGATTGCTGCCCGGATCAATCATGATGCCGCCACACTCGACAATGTCATCGGTCAGTTGCGGCACGCGCCGTCGCATCACCGCCTTGACACGCGAAATCAGCTCAAGTGGAGAAAAAGGCTTGGTGATGTAGTCATCCGCGCCCACCTCCAGCCCCGTCACCTTGTCGCACTCGCGCTCGCGCGAAGTCAGCATGATGATCGGCAGATCCATGGTTCGCGGATCGGCACGCAAACGTCGCACTAGGGTCACGCCGGTCACCTCGGGCAGCATCCAGTCCAGTATCACGAGGCCCGGCAGCAGCTTGCGTATTTCCGCTTCAGCCGCGGGTACGCTCGATACGCAACGCACGTGGTGTCCGGCCCGTTCGAGGCTGGCCTGAATCAGCCGCTGGCTAATGGGTTCGTCTTCGACAACAAGAATCTCATTGCTCATGATGCAAAACTCCTGAAATTGCCCAGCATTTCGGGAAAACAGACCGGTGCCGATCTGCTCTTGATCTGGCCGACGCGCAGTTCATCGAGCAGACTGGCGAGCGCCACCTTGAGCGCCCTGATTTCCTGCTCAAGCTGCGCATAGATTGCTTCAACCTGCGCCGACTCTTTACGCAACGAGAGCGCCTGCAAGCGCTCCGTGATTTCTTGCGCGGCGTTCGCCGAAAGACTGCGGAACATGCCAAGCAGGGTGTGGAGAAGATTCGCGAACGCCTCGTTATCCCGCGCCGCCATCGCCGCCCGCGCACTGTCCATCAGTTCGGCGCAATGATGCAGAAACAATCCGCTGATCTCGTCGAGCAACTGCAC
>CAJAHZ010000070.1 GCA_903939665.1 uncultured Pseudomonadota bacterium
ACCGAATACGGCGTTGCGCATTTGCGGGGAAAATCGGTCCAGCAGCGGGCAGCGGCGCTGATCGCCATTGCCCATCCGGATTTTCGTCAGGAATTGCGCACTGCCGCCAAACGAATGAATATCGCTTGAGCGACGGCCCGACCGGCGGATTGCTGGCCGACTCTGTGCACTAAATACCGGAAAGGCCGCGCTCGAGGTCTTCCTGCAGATCGACAACGGCCTCAAGGCCGACAGCAACGCGCAGCAGCGCTTCGGTGATTCCCGCCGCAGCCCGCTGCTCCGGCGTAATGCGACCGTGCGTCGTTGACGCCGGATGCGTCAATGTGGTCTTCGTATCGCCGAGGTTGGCGGTAATCGACAGCAAACGGCAGCTATCAACCACTTTCCACGCTTCGTCGCGCGCACCCTTGACCTCGAAAGCGACAATCGCGCCGCCGCTGGTCTGCTGACGCTGCGCCAGTTCATATTGCGGATGCGATGGCAAGCCCGGGTAATAGACGCGCGCCACCTTCGGGTGCGCCTCCAGCCAGCGCGCCAGTTGCAGCGCGCTGGCGGACTGCGCTTCCATGCGGATTTTCAGCGTCTCAAGCCCTTTGAGCAGTATCCAGGCATTGAAAGCCGAAAGCGTCGGCCCGGCCGTGCGCAGAAATTTCAACACCTCGTCGGTCAGCTTTTTCGAACCGGCGACAGCACCGCCCAACACGCGCCCCTGACCATCGAGATACTTGGTCGCCGAATGCACGACGAGATCAACCCCAAGGTCGAGCGGGCGCTGCAGAATCGGCGTGCAGAAGCAGTTATCGACGGCGACGATGATGCCGCGCGCGTGCGCGATCTGCACCAGTGCGGCGATATCGGCGATCTCGGTCAGCGGATTGGACGGCGTTTCGAGGAAAAACAGCTTGGTCGCCGGTTCGATGGCCGCCGCCCACGCCGCAGCGTCGGTCTGCGACACAAAGGTGGTGCGCACGCCAAAGCGCGTCATGATGTTGCCAAGCAACTGCTGCGTCGCACCGAACATCCCGGTCGAGGCAACAATGTGGTCGCCGCTGCTGCACAGGGCCATCACCAACGAGAGGATGGCAGACATTCCGGATGAGGTCGCAACGCAATCCTCGGCCCCCTCAAGCGCGGCGAGCCGCTGCTGAAAAACGCTGACCGTCGGATTGGTGAAGCGGGAATAGACGTTGCCTTCTTCTTCGCCGGAAAAGCGTGCTGCGGCCTGCGCAGCGCTGTCGAAAACGTAGCTTGAGGTGAGATAGAGCGCTTCCGAATGCTCGTTGAACTGGCTCCTCGCCTGCCCCTCGCGCACGGCCAGCGTTTCAAGTTGATAGCTATGATCCATGTATCAGTCAGCCGACATGAGGTTCAAATGCATCTGCTGCGACGTGCCGCCGCCTTCCTCGCTGGCTGCGGCGAGTTTCCCTTCACGCGCCAGTTCGATCGCATCAAGGTACTCCGGCGTCACATCGCCGGTGACGTAGAGGCCATCAAAACACGAGGTATCAAAACAGGAAAGTGAAGGTTTGAGATCGCGAACCGAGGCCTTCAGCGCATCGAGGTCCTGATAGACCAGTGCATCGGCACCAATCTCGGTGGCAATTTCCTCGTCACTGCGACCGGTCGCGATCAGTTCGCTGCGCGTCGGCATATCAATGCCATAAACATTGGGGAAGCGCACGGGCGGGGCGGCAGATGCAAAATAAACCTTGAGCGCCCCGGCAGCGCGCGCCATTTCGACAATCTCCCGACTGGTCGTGCCCCGGACGATCGAATCATCAACCAGCAGCACGCGCTTGCCCTTGAATTCCTGGGCCACGGTGTTGAGCTTCTGGCGAACCGACTTTCTGCGTGTCGACTGCCCGGGCATGATGAAGGTGCGACCGATATAACGGTTCTTCACAAAACCTTCGCGGTACGGAATACCGAGGCGCTGCGCCAACTGCATGGCTGATGGGCGGCTCGAATCGGGAATCGGGATGACGACATCGATATCGCCGACCGGAATTTTCTGGATCACCTTGTCAGCCAGATGCTCACCCATACGCAGGCGGGTCTCGTAGACCGAAACACCGTCGATCACCGAATCCGGACGCGCCAGATACACGTACTCGAAGATGCACGGTGCGAGCACCGGATTTTTCGCGCACTGGCGATGGTGCATCTGATGCTCAAGGTCGACAAAAATCGCCTCGCCCGGCTCGACATCGCGCAAGACCTGAAAGCCCAGCGTATCGAGCGCGACCGACTCCGAAGCCAGCAGATACTCGGTGCCTTCCGGCGTCTGGTGGGTACCGATAACCAGCGGACGGATGCCGTAAGGGTCACGGAAGGCAAGCATGCCATAACCGGCAATCAGCACGACCACGGCATAGGCACCCCGACAGCGGCGATGCACGCCCGCCACTGCGGCAAAAATCGTGTCCAGATCCAGACGAAAACCCTTGGCGGTTGCCTGCATCTCATGCGCCAGCACATTGAGCAGCACTTCGGAATCGGAATTGGTATTGATGTGCCGCAGATCCTGACGGAACATCTCCTCCTTCAACTGCGCCGTGTTGGTCAGGTTGCCGTTGTGGCCGAGAACAATGCCGAAAGGCGAGTTCACATAGAAAGGTTGCGACTCGGCCGAGTCCGACGACGAACCGGCCGTCGGGTAACGGCAGTGGGCAATACCCATGTTGCCCGGCAACGCACGCATGTTGCGGGTGCGGAAAACGTCGCGCACCAACCCCGGCCCCTTGTGCATGTGAAAGGCGTCGCCTTCTGCCGTTGCAATCCCGGCAGCGTCCTGCCCGCGATGCTGGAGCACCATCAGACCATCGTACAACAACTGATTAACCGGTGTGGTCGCGACAACCCCGAGAATCCCGCACATATTTTCTTCCTACCTGAATCGAATCCGTTTAGCCACTTCCGGCGGTAGCCAGGGCTTGCTGGCAAGCACTGCTGTTTCAAGCGGTGCGGAGAACTGCGCCCCGCTCCACCATTTTTCCTTGGGCGCCGACGTCATGCCGCCGACCGCAACCAGCGCCACGACAATCACGACACCCCGTGCAAGGCCAAAAATCACGCCCAGCAAACGATCCATCACGGTCAGCCCAAGTGCTGTGAGCAAACCACGCACGGCGAGACGCAATAGTGCCATCAGTATCAGCACGACAACAAAAACCGCCACCCACCCGGCAACGATCCGCAACGCGGGGTCAACAATGCCGGTGAACGCAACCTGTGCAATCTCCGCGCCCCACATCCTGGCCGCGAAGAAGGCCAGCACCCAGGCAACCAACGCGATAACCTCGCCGATCACGCCGCGCCACAAGCCCAAGACCAGCGATGCGACGATGATGCTGACGATTGCGTAATCGAATACCGTCATTGCTTGGCAGCAACCACCCCGCTAACGCCAATCCGTTGCAGCTTGTCGAGCGCCTTGTCGGCCGCCTCGCGGTTCGCAAAGGGTCCGGCGCGCACGCGCGTCTTCTTGCCCTGGGGCGAATCGAGCGGTTCGGTATAAGTCTTGATACCGAGTTCACCGATCTTGCTCTGCAATTGTTTGACGTTGGCCGCGTTGGCAAACGCACCGATAAGAATCACATGTTGTCCGCCGCCATTTGCTGGCGCAGCGTCCGCTGCCTTGCCGCCAAGAATGGCTGCGGCGCGCTGCGTTTCTTCAACGGGCTTGGCAGACTTCTCTGCAGGTTTGTCGAGCGGCTTCTCGATTTTTTTCTCGGCCTTTTTCTCGACCGCCTTTTCCGGCGTTTTTTCCGGCGCCTTTGCTGCTGGCTTGGCGGGCGGCGCGGCTTCAACGGGCTTCTGCGGTGTGGCGCTCGGCACAGCGGTCGGCACCAACTCAGGCTTGACCGGCGCAGCGGGCTTTGCCGCAGACGCAGCCGGCATTGGCGCAGGCACGGCGCTTGGCGTCGACTTGGCGGCCAGCGCCTTCGGATTAAACGGTGCTTGATCCTGGTTGGGGATGATTATCTGCACATCCTGCACCTGCTGCTTGGGCTCTTCATCCATGACCATCGGCAAAACAATGGCAGCCAGACCCGCAAAGGCAATTGCGCCGACGAGGCGGCGACGAGCCCGTTTTTTCAGTTGCAATTGCGCGTCAGAGGATTCAGCCATCGTTTTCTATGGAGTGAGTTCGGTAAGGTCAGCGGTGATTCTTCATGGCGCGCATGATCGCCGCCACGGTGTAGAACGAACCAAAGGCGAGAATTCTATCATTTTCCCCCGCCAGCTTGGCGGCTCGCACAAAGGCCAGCGTCGGAGAGGCGAAGCACTCGACACTGCCGCCCAGTCGGTCGGCCGCGACGACAGCCGCCAGCACCTCGGCTGCCGCACCGCGCGGAACATCAAGTCCGGCCAGCAACCAGACGTCCACCTTGCCGGCCAGAGGTGCAAGCGCGCCGGCAATATCCTTGTCGCCGAGCATGCCGACCAGCGCGATGGTTTTTTCAAAGAAACCCATATCGCCCAGATTGTCGACCAGCCCAGCGACCGCCTGCGGGTTATGGGCAACGTCGAGCACGATCGCAGGACGCCCGGGCAGCACCTGAAAACGCCCCGGCACCTCGAGTTCGATCAGGCCACGCCGCACTGCCTGCATCGAAACGGGCAAGCGATCCTTCAATATCTCAATGGCAGCAAGTACAGCCGACGCATTACGCAGTTGATAAGCGCCGCGCAACGCGGGGTTGGCCAGCCCGCCGCGCCGCAGCTTGTCGCGGCCCCAGAAAGTCCATTGTGTCTTGTCGCCAAAATAGCCAAAGTCCCGGCCAAGCAACTGCAAATCGGCAGCAATGGCGCCGGCATGTTCAATCAGCGACTGCGGCGGCTCCGGATCTGCGCAGATGGCCGGCTTGCCGGGGCGGTAGATTCCGGCTTTCTCGTAGCCGATTGACTCACGCGTCGCGCCCAGCCAATCCATGTGATCGAGTGCGACGCCGGTAACGATAGCGCAATCCGCTTCATAGACATTGACCGCATCGAGCCGCCCACCCAGGCCGACTTCAAGAATCAGTACATCGACCTGGCTATCGGCAAACACCTCCCATGCAGCCAGGGTGCCAAATTCAAAATAGGTCAGTGCGACATTGCCTTCGGCTTGCCGTGCCGCTTCGACCCGGGCGAATGCCGTACACAAGGCGGCATCGTCTGCCGGCACACCGTCGATGCGCACGCGTTCGTTGTATTCGAGCAGGTGCGGCGAGGTATAACAGCCGACCCGATAGCCGGCAAAGGTGTAGATCGCTTCAAGATAGGCGCAGGTTGAGCCCTTGCCGTTGGTCCCGCCGACAA
>CAJAHZ010000071.1 GCA_903939665.1 uncultured Pseudomonadota bacterium
ACCTATGCGCTGCACCAACCGCCGATGCAAAACTGGCTTCAGCGCCCCAGATACCTCTCCCGACACCGCTCAAGATCATTCGCCGAAGGCGGCACCCATTCCGCCCGGGTGCGCGCGCCGACGCTCATTGCATCACTCGGCGTCGCCGAGTGGCCAAACCTCAGCACATGGCTGAACTCATGCACCAGACTCTTGTATAGCTCAAGCTGCGGGTCGATGCCGCGTTGCCGGTAGGTATCAAAAACATTGGCGTAAAGCGTAATGTCCGCTTCCAGCGCCGCGCCGCGCCGCGCCGCGCCGTGACGGCACGCCCGCCAGGCCGTCCACGCACTGTAACGCTTGCCGTCGTGTGCCCAACCGACCACGTTGGCGCCGCCCAGCCACAAATCAAACTCCCGGCAATCCGATACACAACGCGCCGATCATCAAACGCCGTTTGCAAAACAAGCATTTGTTGGTGTTTCGACTATGACCTAAGTGATGTATGCGGGAAGTAAAAAAGAAAATATACTCCCGTCCGCACAACAACAAGAATCATAAAAACTATGTCACCACTAAAGGAGGTGGGGCACCACGAAGTCTTATGGCTTCTTGGCAGCCTCAGCGGCTTTTATCGTTTGCCGTTCGACGCCACACTGATCGCGCAACAATTCCCGCCGCCATACACTATCGCCACGCTGCACGAAGCGGCGCGTTCGCTCGGGCTGAAGACGGGTGAAATTTCCATCGCTGAACTCAATTGGCAAAAGCTCCCGCTCCCCGCCATCGCCTTCCTGCGCCCGGTACCGATGCCGCTTGCTGCCAACGATGAGCACCCCATCGCATCAACCGCCCTGATCGTCGCCGAGGCAATCGACACGCCGGTTGCCTCGGCCCCAGCGCCCAGCCTCCCCGTCCTCCTCCTCAAGTTGGATGGCAACAAGCTCCTCTACTTCCGCGCCGGCAGTTCGACGCCCGAGCACATCAGCGTCGCCGAAGCCGCGCAACACTTCGAGCCCGACCTCATCCTCGTCGCGCTGGAAGCCAGCACCGCGCCCACCCCCGGCGAAGCCGAACAGATCCCCGGCTTTGTCGCCGAGAAGAAGGAATTCGGTTTCAAGTGGTTCCTCCCCGAACTCCTCAAGCACAAAACCATCTGGCGCGACGTGCTGCTTGCCAGCCTCGCCATCCAGCTTGTCGGCCTCGCCACACCCTTATTCACGCAGGTGATCGTGGACAAGGTGGTCGTGCATCAGAGCAACAGCACCCTGATCGTCCTTGGTGTCGCACTGGTGATGTTCATGCTGTTCACCAGCGGCATGACCTGGCTGCGCCAGCACCTTGTATTGCACACCGGCAACCGTATCGACGCCGTGCTCGGCAGCCAGGTTTTCCACCACCTCTTGCGTTTGCCACTCCCGTACTTCGAACAACGCCCGACCGGCACTCTTGTCGCACGATTGCACGGCGTTGAAACGATTCGCGAGTTCGTCTCCAGCGCCGCCGTCACGCTGGTCCTCGACTTCCCCTTCCTGCTCATCTTCCTCGCCGTGATGTTTGCCTATTCCTGGCAACTGTCACTGATCGCCGTCGGCCTCTTGGGCCTGATCGCCTTCATCAGCTTCCTCGTTACCCCCGTCTTTCGCGACAAGCTCAATCGCCAGTTCATGCTCGGCGCACGCAATCAGGCATTCCTCACCGAATACCTCGCCGGTATGGGCACCGTGAAATCGCTGCAGATGGAACCCGACATCGACAAGAAGTACGGCGACCTGCTTGCCCAGTATCTTGCCGCCGGCTTCGGCACCAAACAGGTCGGCAACACCTACAACGTCATCGCCAACGGGCTGGAGCAGGTGATGACGCTGTCCATCCTCATCGTCGGCGC
>CAJAHZ010000072.1 GCA_903939665.1 uncultured Pseudomonadota bacterium
CGCATGCCGCGCGCCGACACGGCCAACCCCGTGATGAACATGCTGATGGCCAAGAACGAGTCCGCCGGACGGCGGGCGTGGATGGAAGCAAATGGCGCCCTGGTTGGCGCGGAGATTTGATTGTGACGATTGATACAACAACCCCGGACCTGTTCGACGAGCCGACAATCACCGCAGCAGCACCGCCAGCACCGCCGCCCGTGATCGAGCCAGCGGTCGAGGAAGAGGACGACGGCGAAAGCATTCTGCTGCACGACTCGGCCGCCAAGGATTACCTCGAATACGCCATTGCCGTGGTCAAGGGACGCGCGCTGCCCGACGTGAAGGACGGCATGAAGCCGGTACAGCGGCGCGTGCTGTTCGCCATGCGCGAGCTTGGCCTCTCGTCGACGGCCAAGCCGGTCAAATCCGCGCGGGTCGTTGGCGATGTCATCGGTAAATATCACCCGCACGGCGACACCTCGGCCTACGACGCGATGGTGCGCATCGCGCAGCCTTTTATGCTGCGCTATCCGCTGGTCGACGGGCAGGGCAACTTCGGTTCGCGCGACGGCGACAACGCCGCCGCCATGCGCTACACGGAAGCGCGCCTGACGCCGATTGCCGAACTGCTGCTCGGCGAGCTCGGCGAGGGTACGGTCGACTACCAGCCGAACTACGACGGCTCGTTCGACGAACCGGCCTTCCTCCCCGCGCGCCTGCCGTTTGCGCTGCTCAACGGTGCATCAGGAATTGCCGTCGGCATGGCCACCGAAATGCCGTCGCACAACCTGCGTGAAGTCGCTGCAGCGGCGATCCACAAGATCCAGAATCCGGATGCCGGCGTCGCCGAGCTGATGGAATTTATCCCCGGGCCGGATTACCCCGGCGGCGGCCAGATCATTTCTTCCAGCACCGAGATTGCCAGCGCCTACAGCACCGGCCGCGGCAGCCTGCGCGTGCGCGCGCGCTACGAAATCGAGGAAATGGCGCGCGGCGCGTGGCAACTGGTTTTCAAGGAACTGCCGCCAGGTGTTTCCTCGGCCAAGGTGCTGTCCGAAATTGGCGCACTGATGAACCCGCAACCGAAGCCGGGCAAGAAGGCCATCGAACAGTCGGCGGCACAGCTCAAGGCCTTGCTGGCCTCGCAAGTCGAGCGCGCACGTGACGAATCAGGCAAGGACGACGACATCCGTCTGGTGTTCGAACCATGCAACTCGCGCCTCGATCGCGACGAATTCGTTGCCCTGCTGCTCGCGCACACCAGCCTTGAAACGACCGCGCCGATCAATCTCGTCGCGGTCGGCATCGACGGTCGTCCATGCCAGAAAACGCTGGCCGATCTGGTCGGCGAATGGTGCCAGTTCCGCATCAAGACCGTTCACCGGCGCACCGGATTCCGCCTCGAAAAGGCCAACGACCGCATCCACATTCTCGAAGGGCGGCACATTGTCTTTCTCAACATCGACGAAGTGATCCGCATCATCCGCGAGACGGATGAACCGAAAGCCGCATTGATCGCACGCTTCCTGCTGTCCGACCGACAGGCCGAAGACATCCTCGAAATTCGCCTGCGCCAACTGGCCCGCCTCGAAGGCATCAAGATCGAGCAGGAACTGGAAAAGCTGCGTAGCGAAAAGGAAGCGCTGGAAAAGCTCCTCGGCAGCGACGCCCTGCTGCGCCGACGCGTCATCAGCGAGATCAAGGCCGACGCCGAAAAACACGGCGATGCCCGACGTACGATCATCCAGCCAGCGGCCATGGCCTCGCGCTCGGAAGTCGCCGCCGTGGCTGACGAACCGGTAACGCTGATTGTCTCGGAAAAAGGCTGGGCGCGCGTTCGGCAGGGACACGGTCTCGATCTGTCGGCCGTAACTTTCAAGGATGGCGACCGCGCCGGATCGGCGCAGGAGTGCCGCTCGGTCGACGCGCTCGTCATCCTGTCGACCGAGGGCCGCGCCTTCACCATCCCGATTTCCAGCCTGCCCGATGGGCGCGGCATGGGTGCGCCGCTGCCATCTTTCGTTGAAATGGGCGCCGGCAAGATCGCACACGTACTGACCGGAAAACCCGACGATGCCCTGCTGGTTGCCAAGACCTCGGGCTACGGCTTCATCTGCACCTACGCCGACCTGTTGTCGCGCCAGAAGGCCGGCAAGGCTTTCCTGACCATGGAGGATGGCGCAACGATCCTGCCGCCGCAGCGCATTGCCGACAAGGACCACGTTGCCGCGCTCTCGGAGGATGGCCGCCTGTTGGTTTTCGCGCTCGATCAGATGAAGCGGCTGTCTGGTGGCAAGGGCGTGCAAATCATGGCGCTCAAGGATCGCGAATCGCTCCGCGCCGTACTGGCATCAAACGGGCCGACGGTAACGATCAGCGGGATGTTCCGCAACAAGGTCAAGAAAATTCAGTCGGAAGAACGCCATCTAAACCAGCGCGCAAGGCGTGGTGCAGCCATTGGGCCGATCAACGACCCGGCGCTCGAAGTCTGGCCTGAAAATGCAGGGAACTGATCAATGGCGCGTATGCCGCAAGGCTATCGATCGCCACGCTTTACTGCGCATTTGTTACACTGCGCTGTGATCGAAGCAACAAACACAAATACAAATACAAAACAATTACTCAGGGGGTATTCATGTTGCACACCAAACTGACCAACGTCAGGCTGTTTGTTGCCTTTGCCGCCTGCGGGCTGATGTCGGCCTGCGTCACCACCGGAACAGCTGATCCAAACAATCCATCGCCGACCTCGGGCAGCAGCACCTCGGAGCAGGCCAACGCGATGGCCGACAAGGCCATGTACAAGCCGATCGAATACACCAACGCCAACAAGAAGGGGGCGGTGCTGGTCGTCATTCCGGGCGAAATCAAGAGCAACAATGCCACTTTCACGCAGAAGTTCGGCGCCAACAACATCGCCGACTATGCGGAGCTGGAACTGAGCAAGGCCAATTTCAAGGTGCTTGAACGCGCTGACATGGGCCCGCTGCTGCGCGAATTCCAGCTTGCCTACACGATGGGCGACCCGAAGGCGGCACGCAAGATGCTGCAAAAAGGCAAGTTCAAGACAACCAAATGGGTCATCAAGTTCGACATCCTGAAGGCCGAGCAGGTCGCGCAGGCAGCGCAAGGTTTTGATGGCCAGGCGGTGGGCCAGCTGATCGGCATCGCGGCCGGCGGACGCGGCGGCGCAGCAGCCGGCGTGGCGGTGGGCTCGGTCAAAACCGAGGAATCGACCGGTGTGTGGATCATCGGCATGCGCTACAAGCTGATCAACGCCAACACCACGGAACAGGTCGCGACCGGTTACGCCGAAGAGAAAATGGAACTCGGCTCGAAGGGAACTTCCATACTCGGCGTATCCAACAGCCAGTCGGGCGGGCTGACGCTTGATTCACTGGTCCAGCGATTGATTCAAAAGACGGTTTACGAAATCGACGCCAACTACAAATAGCCGGATTTCGTGCGGCTGATCAACTCAGTCGCACGCGCCGTTTCTCTCCCTCGGAACGGACAACAGAAAAAGCGAAAGGCCTGCAGTCAAGCAGGCCTTTCGCTTTTTTGGTCTATCCCCGAGAACTAGCTGCCGTCTTGGCAGTTCACACCTTGGGCGGCGGACGGCGGTGACGTTTGTTCCGCTTGGCGGCTTGCGGGTCGGCGCCGTCTTCCGGCTTGGCGCCTTGCGCCTGCACCTGGTCGCCACGCGGTGCCTGGCGCTGTTGCTGCTGACCTTGCCCCTGGCGCGGCCCGGGGCGCGGCCCCTGACCTTGACGCGGTGGCCCCGGTCGCCGACCGGGCTCGGCTTGCGGCCCAGGCCGCCGGCCCGGATCGCCCTGCGGCTGCGAAAGACGATTCCCCGGCGCGGTCTGAATTTCGAGTTCCACGAGCTCATCCCACTGCTCATCGGTGCGATCGCGCTCGGGGATGGCAAGAAGTTCGCGAAGCCGCTGGCGCGGATCTATTTGTACAGGATCGTTCATATCGACATTATGAGGCACAGAGAGCAGGTTTTAAAGCTTCTTGCACGATTCAAGGCAAGCCAGCGCCGCAAGCCGCCCGGCGCAAGCGATCCGCCACGGCAGCCCAGGCCGAATCCTGCGGCACGTCCTCGACAACGATCAGATCGACGCCCGCCCCATCCAGCTCGCGCAGGGCAGCGTAGATTTCCCGCGCATAGCCCTCCGGATCGACCGGCAACATGCGCCAGACGTGCGGCATGCCGGCTTGCGGCGGCAGGCTGTGACAAAGCGCGCCACAACGCCGACCGCTGTGGCGAATGGCGTTCATGAAATCGAGCAGGCGCGCCGAAGCGACGAGACGCATCGGCGTCGTCGGCGCGTAATGCGCGTCGAGCGACCCGGACACACGAGGGACATCGCCCTCGGCACGGCGCGCAGCAACCTCCGGGAAGACGCCGATCACCATTTCAATCTGCTCCGGCGTGATATGGCCGGGGCGCAGCAGACGCGGCGCGAGAGAATCGTCACGCGAAAGATCGAGGATCGTGGATTCGATGCCGACCGGGCAAGGTCCACCGTCGAGCACCAGCGCCACGGCGTCGCCAAGCTCCTCGCGCACATGCGCGGCATCGGTCGGACTGATGCGGCCAAAGCGGTTGGCCGAGGGCGCGGCGATGCCGCACTGCCCGTCGACGCCGCCGCCCGCCTGTGCGTACGCCCGCAGGAGATCAAGCGCCATCGGGTGCGCCGGGACGCGAACGCCCACCGTATCCTGTCCGCCGGTAACGGCGTCGGGTACGCCGGGGGCGCGCTTGAGAATCAGGGTCAGCGGCCCCGGCCAGAAGGCTTCAGCCAAGGCCCAGGCGGCTGCGGGGATGTCACGCGCCCAGCGATCAAGGTGGCCCGCACCGGGCAGATGGACGATCAGCGGATGATCGGCCGGCCTGCCTTTGGCAGCAAATATTTTGGCAACCGCCGCCGGGTTGGCGGCGTCGGCACCCAGACCGTAAACCGTCTCCGTCGGAAAGGCGACCAGTTCGCCCGCTTGCAGCAGTGCAACGGCACGGGCGAGTTCCGGGTTCATCGGATCAGGGAAGATCGGGCAGCGTTTTTGCCAGAATCTTTTCGGTCTGGCGCACACGGAATTCGGACAGTTTTTTCGCCAGCTCGGCATCGCTCAGGGCGAGCATGGCCACCGAGAACAACGCCGCGTTGATCGCGCCCGCCTCGCCGATGGCGAAGGTGGCGACGGGAATGCCGCCGGGCATCTGCACCATGGCCAACAGTGAATCGAGTCCTTGCAGATGCTTGGAAGGCATCGGCACGGCGAGCACCGGCAGTTCGCTCTTGGCGGCCAGCACGCCGGCCAGATGGGCAGCGCCGCCAGCCGCACCGATCAGCACCTTGATGCCGCGTTCCTGCGCGACGGCGGCGTAATCAAGCGCCGCGTCGGGCGTGCGGTGCGCCGACAGAACTTTTGCCTCATAAGCCACGCCAAACTGCTTGAGCGTCTCGGCACAGGCGCGCATCACCGGCCAGTCGCTGTCTGAGCCCATCACAATGCCAACAATCGGATGCTTAACCATTTTCCTTGCTTCTCCTTAGCGTTGTTACCTGTTGAGTGCGCGCTCGGCAGCTTCGATCGTATTGCCAAGCAACATAGTGATCGTCATCGGCCCGACGCCGCCGGGCACCGGGGTGATTGCCGAGGCGACTTCCTTGACCTGCTCGAAATCGACATCGCCGCACAGCTTGCCGTCGGGCAAGCGGTTGATGCCGACATCAATCACCACTGCACCCGGCTTGACCATATCTGCCGTGACGAAACGCGGGCGGCCAATCGCGGCGACCAGCACATCGGCGCGCCGGGTATGAAACAGAAGATCCTTGGTCTGCGAATGGCAAACCGTAACGGTCGCGCCGGCGTGCAGCAGCAACATGGCCATCGGCTTGCCGACGATATTCGAGCGACCGATGACCACGGCTTCCTTGCCCTTCAGATCAATGCCAGCCTCTTCAAAGAACTTCATCACACCATAGGGCGTGCACGGAATGAAACGCGGCTGCCCCTGCATCAAGGCACCGACGTTTTCGACGTGAAAACCATCGACGTCCTTGGCCGGTGAAATCGCTTCAAGCACGGCATCGCTATCGAAATTCCGGGGCAAGGGCAACTGAACCAGGATGCCGTGGATCTTGGGGTCGGCGTTGAGCAGCGCGATCTTGTCGAGCACCGCCTGCGGCGCCACGTCCGCCGGAAAAATAATGTTTTCGGAATGAAAGCCGGCAGCCTCGCAGGCTTTCACCTTGTTACGCACATAGACCTGCGAAGCCGCATCCTCGCCAACCAGGATGACCGCGAGACCCGGGCGCTCACCCTGAGCGGCAAGTGCCTCAGCACGCGTTTTGAAGTCGGCGCGCAACTTTTGTGCGAGCGCATTACCGTCGAGAATTTTTGCCGTCATCCTGGATGCACCAAAAGAAAACGGGAAAGGCGAGGTGTCGAGGCGGCCAGCGAAATCGGCGCATCCGGCTCCGGTCTTTCCCTTTGATCGGGTGGCAATTTTACCGCAAATCAGCCGCCCACAGCGCCCCTCACGCTGTCCAGCCGCTGAAAAGCAGCCCCCACAGACAGAGAAAAATCTGCTGGCCTACGCGTTTTTACCTATTGCACAATGCAAAAAGCTATCTTACAATGTGAAATTGATGCGGTGCGGTACTTCGCATTAAAAGTAAGTATTAACCTAGCGCTGCCGCCTGATCGGTGCGCAGCACAAGAACCTTCTTCAACCGAGGAGACAGACCATGGCAGCACAATCCGAGAACCCCCAAGCGGTTGGCGCAATCGACGCCGACCCGCAAGAAACAAAGGAATGGCAGGACGCGCTAGGCGGCGTGATTACTCAGGAAGGCGCCGAACGCGCGCACTACCTGATTGAGCGCATGATCGAGCAGGCCCGCGAAGAGGGAATCGACATTCCCTACAGCGCGACCACGGAATACATCAACACCATTCCGGCCGACCAGCAGCCGAAGTACCCGGGCAACCCCGACCTCGAAATCAAGATTCACAACTACATCCGCTGGAACGCCATGGCCATGGTCGTGCGTGCCAACAAGGACTCCAACGTCGGCGGCCACTTTGCGTCGTTCGCCTCAGCTGCCGCGCTCTATGACGTCGGCTTTTCGTGGTTCTGGCACGCACCGACCGAGCAGCACGGCGGCGACCTGATTTTCTTCCAGGGCCACGCTGTTCCCGGCATCTACGCACGCGCGCACCTGCTTGGCCGCC
>CAJAHZ010000073.1 GCA_903939665.1 uncultured Pseudomonadota bacterium
AGCGCCGTAACGGCGACGTCGGCAACCCCGGGGCAAGCGGCCAGGCACGATTCGACTTCAAGTGGGTGAACCTTGACGCCGCCGCTGATCAACATGTCATCGGCCCGGCCAAGCAGGCAGAGCTGCCCCGCCGAATCGATGCGGCCCAGGTCGGCCGTTGTCAGCCAGCCGTTATCGAGGCCCAGCCCCGGCACTTGTCGCGGGTTGAGGTAACCGGCCATCACCTGCGGCCCGCGCAGGGCGATGCGCAGGGTGTCGTCAATCCGCAACTCGAAGCCACTCAGGAGCGTGCCCACCTCGCCTTCCCGCCAGTTGGTCGTGGGCTGCAGCAGCGTTGCGGCCTGTGCGGCACATTCGCTCATCCCCCAGGTCGGGCAGATCGGCCAGCCGGTGGCAAGGGCCCGCTCAAAAAGCGGTCTCGACAGCGCGGCGCCGCCGAGCAGCGCGTAACGCAGGCTGGCCGGCGGCGCACTGCCGTTGGCGCAGTCGAGCAGGCGCGCCAACATGGCCGGTACCAGCGAGATGTGCGTTACCGGCTGATGCTGCAGATCGCGCCACACTGCCGCGGCGTCAAAGCCTTCGTGCAGCAGAACGGTGGCGCCGGCACGCGCGCAGCGGTAAAGAATGGAAATGCCGCCGATGTGATGGAGCGGCAGGCAATCGAGCCAGATATCGCCTGCCGCCAGCGGCAAACGTTCATTTGACGCGCTGGCGGCAGCGTCGAGATTCGCCGGAGTCAGCATCACAGCTTTTGGCGTGCCTGTGCTGCCGCTGGTGGCGATGACCAGTGCGATAGCGCTGGGCGCTGCGCTGCGGTCCGGCAGATCGGCGCTTGCGGGCAGCTCGGTCGGTAATGGCAAAAGTCTTTTGGTGCCGGCGCCGCCAAGCGCCAGTAGCGCCGGCCAGCGGGCATCGGCGGTCAGCGGATCCAGCGGCAGCAGCGCCAGCCTGGCTGCCGAGCAGGCGAGTGCAGCCATCGCCAGTTCGCATGCGCCGCCCGCAATCGCCGCTATGTTGCCGCTAGCGAGCCCTTGAGAGCGCAGAAAAGCCGCACCCCGGCGCGCCTCTTCAGCCAGTTCGGCGTAGGTCCAGCGGCCATTTGGCGCGAGCAGCGCAGGGGCTGTCGGGCGCTGCAGGTTGCCGGCTTCGATCCAGTGGGCCAGGCTGCTCATGGCTTGTCGGGGGATTTTGCATGCATAAGCCATCGATTATACGCAGGGCGCGTGCCCGATGCGTTTGCCTCGGATCAAGAAAACGGACAGCTGCTGTTATACTCTGTGCTCCCTGAAACGCTGGCTTGCGCCTCTTCCCGCCATGAAATATCGAATTATTCCTGTGACGCCCTTTCAGCAGAATTGCAGCTTGTTGTGGTGCGAAGAAACCCATCGCGCGGCGGTCGTCGATCCGGGGGGCGATACTGCGCGCATCCTCAAGGCCGTTGAGGAGAGCGGGGCGACGTTGGAAAAAATACTGGTGACGCATGGCCATATTGATCATGCGGGTGCCGTGGCCGAATTGGCCGAGCGTTTTTCACTGCCGATTGAAGGGCCGCAGCGTGAGGATCAGTTCTGGATTGATGGCATGCCGGAGCAGAGCAAAACCTTCGGCTTCCCCAACGTGCGCGCTTTTACGCCGGATCGCTGGCTGGCGCAGGGCGACAAGGTGCGTTTCGGCAATGTCGAGATGGATGTCCTGCACTGCCCGGGGCACACGCCGGGGCATGTGGTGTTCTTCCACGAACCGAGCCGTCTGGCGATCGTCGGTGACGTGTTGTTCCAGGGGTCGGTTGGTCGCACCGATTTTCCGAAGGGCGATTTCGATACGCTGATTTCTTCCATACGCAACCGACTCTGGCCGCTTGGCGACGATGTCGCCTTTATTCCCGGCCATGGGCCGATGTCTACCTTCGGCCAGGAACGACGCAGCAATCCTTTCTGCGGCGATATTTAGCGCTTCAGCAGTTTGTCTTGATCAGCAGGGCGGCAAACTCGTCTGCAGGAATGGGCCGGCTGAAGTAATAGCCCTGAATTTCATCACACCCGGCGTCGCGCAGAAAATCCAGTTGCGCAGCGGTTTCGACGCCTTCGGCGATCACTGACATGCGCAGGTTTTTAGCCATGCTGATGATGGCGCGGGCGATTGCCGAGTCATCCTGATCGTCCGGAATGCCGCGTACAAAAGATTGGTCGATCTTCAGGTTGTCGATCGGGAAACGCTTCAGGTACGAAAGACTGGAGTAGCCCGTGCCGAAGTCATCGAGCGCCATGAGGATGCCAGCTTTGCTGAATTCACGCATCATGGCCACCACCGACTCGGCATTGTTCATCAGCATGCTCTCGGTAATTTCAAGTTCGAGCGAATCGTTGGGTATGCCGTGCCGCGCGATGATGTCGAGCACTGTTGTTGGCAGGCTTGGGCTGAATTGACGGGCCGACAGGTTGACCGCGATGCGAACTGGCGGCAGTCCGCGATCGAGCCATTCGCGGATCTGTCGACAGGCGGCGTCGATCACCCATTCACCAATCGGAATGATCAGTCCCGTTTCTTCAGCAACCGGGATGAATTGCGCCGGCGAAATCAGGTTGTGTTCCGGGTGATGCCAGCGCAGTAGTGCTTCGGCGCCGTTGATTCGGCCACTGGCAAGGTCAAGCTGTGGCTGGTAGTACAGGCGGAATTCGCTGCGCTCGATAGCGCGGCGCAGATTGCCTTCAAGCTTGAGCTGATCGAGTGAGCGCAGGTTCATTTCCTGCGAGTAGAAAACGTGGGCGCTGTTGCCCAGTTTCTTGGCGCGATACATGGCAACGTCGGCGTTTCTGATCAGTGTTTCGGTATCGCGTCCGTCTTGCGGGAAGATGCTGATGCCGATGCTGGCTGAGAGCATGACTTCGTGCTGTTCAACAAAAAAGGGCTCGGTTAGCGCTGCGAGCAGCTTCTGCGCAACGTGGCCGGCATGCTCAAGGCGACTGATGTCGGGCAGCGCAATGAGAAACTCGTCGCCACCGAGGCGTGAAATGATGTCTTCGCTGCGCAGCGTCATTGACAGGCGGCGAGCGACTTCCTGCAGGATGACATCGGCCGGGGTATGGCCAAAGGAGTCATTGATGTTCTTGAAGCG
>CAJAHZ010000074.1 GCA_903939665.1 uncultured Pseudomonadota bacterium
GAAGGCGTGTAACAAAACCATGGTGTCGCCTTCAGTCGCAAACAGCGTTCTCGCGATTCTTGTATCCAACCTCGACCGTACCTCCCAAATTTCGCTGCCAAGGTGATCAACCAACGGCATACCAAGAGGCCAGCCAAATTGTACGGTCTTGATGTCCTCGCCAATCCGCTTCCGGTCAGTAGCTGGGAGCGTGCGTAACCAATCTCGAACTGGTTCTGTACCGGTCGCCGTCAAGAAAAATCGAACATCGAGAAAAGGCTGCCGTTTCATAACGCAAGCGTATCAACTTTGGTACGCTTGCGCAACTCTCTTCTTCAGCCGGTTCCTTAAATCAGTTCGCGACATGTTTGTCAGGGCAACGCAATCGGGGGCTAACGGATACGCGGCCGGTTTTTCTGCGGATACTCTGGATGCCTGAAGTCTTTAAATCAGCCTATGGCGGGCCGGTGCGCCATGGTGGTTCGGGTTGAGTGATTGCCGTGACGCGCTCAGTTCGGCTGAGCTAATGCTTCTGCCAGCGCACCGCTTGTTGCGCGACCGAGATGGGCGATTTCTTCGTCGTTGATGATGTAGGGCGGCATCACATAGACGGTGTTGCCGATCGGGCGAATCAGGGCTTCGCGGTCGAGTGCCGCGCGGTAGAAGCGGCGCGAGAAATCCGCGTCGGCGGTGTCGACGTCGAACGCGAGAATCATGCCGCGCTGGCGCAGGTGGCGGACTTGCGGGTGATCGGCCAGCGGGGCAAAGGTGCTGCCGAGTTTTGCCGCGAGCGTCCGGTTGGCTTCAAGTACCTTGTCTTGCGCGAAAATGTCGAGTGTGGCCAGTGCGGCGCGGCAGGCGAGGGCGTTGCCGGTGTAGGAGTGCGAGTGCAGGAAGCCGCGGCTTGTTGCGTCGTCGTAAAACGTGCCATAAACGGCATCGGTGGTGAGCACGATCGAGAGCGGCAGGTAGCCGCCGGAGATGCCTTTTGACAGGCACAAGAAGTCGGGCTTGATGGGCTGACCATCAGTCGTCGCCTGTTCGTGCGCGAAGAAGGTGCCGGTGCGACCGCAGCCGACGGCGATTTCGTCGCAGATCAGATGCACCTCGAAGCGGTCGCACAGGGTGCGCGCCAGGCGCAGGTATTCCGGGTCGTACATGGCCATGCCACTGGCGCACTGGATGAGCGGTTCGACGATCAGCGCGGCGATGTGCTGATGATGCTGCTCGAGGTGACGCTCAAGCACCGCTGCGGCGCGGCGCGCTACGTCGGCCGGGGTTTCGCCGTCGCGTGCGTTGCGCGCATCGGGGCTCGGCACGGTGGCTGCTGCGCGGATCAGCGGCGCGTAGGCGTCCTTGAATATTGCGACGTCGGTGACCGCCAGTGCGCCGACCGTTTCGCCATGGTAGCTGCCTTCGAGGCAGAGAAAATCCTGCTTCGCTGCGCGCCCGCGATTGCGCCATGAGTGGAAAGACATCTTGAGCGCGATTTCGGTCGCCGACGCGCCGTCGGAGGCATAAAAGCAGTGCCCGAGCGCGCCGCCAGTCAGTTGCGACAGACGTTCGGACAGCTCTACGACGGGCCGGTGCGTGAAGCCGGCGAGAATGACGTGTTCGAGTTCTTCGAGTTGCTCGCGCAGGGCGGCGTTGATGCGCGGATTGCAGTGGCCGAACAGATTGACCCACCACGAGCTGACGGCATCGAGATAGCGACGACCATCGAAATCATGCAGCCAGACGCCTTTGCCGGAGGCGATCGGGATCAGCGGCAAGCCGCCTGCCGCATGCTGCTTCATCTGCGTGCATGGGTGCCAGACGGCGTTGAGGCTGCGCTGCAGGAGGTCGGTATTGCTCATGGGTGGGGTGAATAAACACTTTGAAACCTACCGCTGCGCCTCTGCGGTAAATTTTTGTTTTCCAAAATGATCAGTGCAGCGTCTGCGAAGGGGCGTTGTTCTGCTCGGGCAGTTCGGCGTGCACTGCATCGCCTTCGATATTCGGGTAGAGCGGCGCGCCGCAATCGTCGCAGAATTCAAAAGGGAACTGCTGGTCGAGTGCGACCACTTCCTTGATGCCCGAATCGCGCAGCACGGCTTCGATTTCGCCGGCGATGTCGCTGGTTTCGTCTTCGGCGCCGAGCAAGGGCCAGACGACGCCGTGGTAAGTGGCTTCGCTGTCCCGCGGGCCGAAGCCGACGCGGTACTCTTCCAGTCGTTGATCGTGGAAACCGCCAATGACGGCGCGCAAGCCTTCAGCCGGCTGCCCCAGCGTGGTTTGCAAAAACGCCACCGAGGCGCGCAGCGAATACGGGCGTGACGCGCTGTCGGCGAAGCGGCAGGCCGCATGGTAGGCGTCGGCGAGCAGCGGCTGGTAGGCGCAGCCCGTGAGCAGCGGTTCGAAGCTCGGGCCGCCTTGTTTAACCCATTCCTTGAGCGCGGCTTCGCGCGTGCTGTCGCCTTCGTTCCAGCGAAACAGCGCCATCCCCTTGGGGACGGCGATGGCGCCGACGACGTAGCGCGTGTCGGAAAGAAAGCGGTTGGTCTCGGGCATCGCGGCAACGTCGCACTTGAGCTCCTGGTTGCCGAGCGCCGCGGTACCCAGGTCGCGCATCAGTTGCCAGGTGTCGACGAAGGTGCGTGGCAACTGGTCCGGGCTGTAGAGGTAATCGGCCAGGGCGATCTGTGCACTGGCGGCAAAGACATGGGCGCCGAGTTGAACCTTGAGCGTCTGCAGCGTGCTCTTGGGAATCGCGCCGGCCGGTATCGAAAAGCGCGACCAGGCGAGCAGCGGGACATTGAACAGCAGGATGTCGAAATCCTTCCCCTGATGCGTCATGACGCAGGACTCGGCGCGCGATTCGATCATGTCGGCCAGGTCGTCGTGCGCTGCGGCATGCGTGTCGAACAGGCGGTCGAGTGCGGCGTTGAGATCGTCTTCGGCGCTGCTGTTCAATAGTTTGTCGACCAGTTCGGCGAGGCGTCTTTCCCAGAAGGCATCCTCCAGCTTGCCGCCGGATTCGGCCAGACCGGTGGCCAGACGGCCAAGCTCGGTGGCATCGGTCGAAATGCGCTTGCGGGAGGAGAAGCGTGAGCGTTTCATGGTTTTGGGGCCTGAGGGCGGATCGACTGGCTATTGTACCAAGCCGGAGCGTCTGGCGTTGCATGGCGGTCGCATGAGCAGTCCGTTCGGGCCTTTTTGATCGGGCCGGGCCGGTATGCGCCGGGTGGAATTGGTTGAACCAATTTCGTACGGATGCTTCCGTTGATTAGTATCCGCGGGCGATTTTTGGCTGAGGCAGGGCGTTGCCGGTTAGATTGATGGCGTGGCGATGGATGGGGTGCGCGATCCGCTTGGGACAGAAAAATCAGCCGCGCCTATTGCTGCTTTGGCGGAAGAGACTAGACTGATGAAGGCTCGCGCAGGGGGGGCTTCAGATAGCCAACGATGGAAAAATTTCAGGCGGAGGTCAGGTGAGCAGCCATTTCGACGTCGTGTTCGGCCAGCAGTTATGCGATGTTCTGGCAACCGAACTGGGCTTCGTCTGCAACTTCATGGGCGATGAAGGGCGCATCGTCGCGTCCAGCGAGCGCGAGCGGGTTGGCTGCGTCCACGCCATTGCGGCGCAGATCATGCGCGGTGAGATCGACGAGTACGGGGTCTCCCGGGATGAGGCCGCCGGGTCTGCGATCATGCGCGAAGGCATGAATATGGGGATCGATGTCGATGGTGTCCGGCTGATCAGTTTCAGCATTGCCGGCCCGCTTGAGGTGGTCCGTCCGCTGGCCCATATTGTGCGTTTTTGCGTGACATCGTTATTGCGCCTCCGTCGGACGATGGCTGTCCAGGCGGATCTCGATGCTTCGTCGGCGATGCGCGCCACGAGCCTGATGGAGATGCTCGGTCAGGCTGAACATCTGGTCGAGGAGCGCACCCGCGATCTGCGCGATTTTGCTGAACTTTCCTCGGATTGGTTCTGGGTTCAGGATGAGGCGCTTCGCTTTACCGGATTTTCTGGCTTGGCCACCGATAAGCTGCAGCGCAAGCAGAGCGATTTTTTTGGCAAGCGGCGCTGGGATATGCCCATTGCCGGCATCACGGCAGAGCAGCTTGCCGACCATATCGCTACTTGCGAACGGCATGAGCCGTTCCGGAATTTCGAGTATCAGATCCCGAGTTCGGAGGGCGTAACCCAGTATTTTTCGATCAACGGCACACCGGTATTCAACAAGCAGGGCGTGTTTGCCGGTTATCACGGCAACGGCAGCAACGTCACCGATTTGCGTCTTGCCGAACTTGCGATCAAGGAGAGCGAGCGGAACCTGTCGCAGATCGTCGATGGGAGCTCGATTCCGACCTTTGTGATCGACGCGGAGCACCGGGTCACGCACTGGAACCAGGCGTGCAGTAACCTCACGGGTCTGGATGCCTCACAGATGCTTGGCTGCAAGGATGTCTGGCGGGCCTTTTACAATGCGCCACGCCCGACCATGGCCAATCTCGTGATGTCGGGGGCAATGGATGCGACCGTCGCCAAGCACTACCAGCGATTCAGTCGCTCAACCCTGATCGCCGGGGCCATCGAAGCCGATGGCTTCTATCCGCAAATGGGCGATGGTGGCCGCTGGCTGTACTTCACGGCAGCGCCCTTGCGCGATTCCGATGGAAAACTCACCGGCGTGATCGAAACGGTACAGGACATCACCGAACGACGACGCGACCAGAAGTTGCTGGAAGACCGGACGGCCGCCCTTGAGAAGGCCTATTCAGAAATGGAGGCGCGTGTTGTCGAACGCACCGCAGCACTGTCGCAGCAGCTTGGTTTCATGCAGCAGCTGATTGAAGCGATTCCCGGCCCCGTCTTCTATAAGGATGCCCAGTCCCGCTATCTGGGTTGCAACAGCGCTTTCGAAGCGGTCATCGGGCGATCTGTCGGCGAACTGATCGGCCAGGCAACGCACGATATCGCCCCGCCGGATATTGCCGCTGAACACTGTGCTGCCGACCGCGAGCTTTTCGACAAGCCCGGTTCGCACATCTACGAAAGCCAGTTGCCTTTTGCCAACGGCGAGATGCGCGACGTGATGCTGCACAAGGCGACCTTCATTCAGCCCGATGGCAGCGTCGGCGGCCTGGTTGGCGTGATGCTCGATATTACCGAGCGCAAACGCATGGAAGACAAGCTGCGGCAGGCGGCGACCGTGTTCGACAACAGCGCGGAAGGCGTCATTATTTCCACGCCCGATGGCGCCATCATGGCGGTCAATCGTGCTTTTACGGAGATTACGGGCTACGCGGAGAGCGAGGTCGCCGGTTGCAATCCACGCATGTTTCAGTCGGGCCGCCACGACAAAAAGTTTTACCGTGAGATGTGGGATTGCATTGCCAGCAATGGTCGCTGGCAGGGGGAGGTCTGGAACCGGCGCAAGAGTGGCGAGACCTTCCCCGAATGGATTTCCGTGACGGCTGTTCACGACAAGCACAAGCGCCTGACCAATTACGTCGCCACTTTTTCAGATATCACTCACCAGAAGCAGGCCGAGGAAAGAATCCAGCTACTGGCGTTTTCCGATCCCTTGACCAGCCTGCCCAATCGGCGGCTCCTGCTGGACCGGTTGGAGCATGCGTTGGTTGTCAGCTCCCGCAACAAGCGCCACGGCGCCTTGTTCTTCATCGATCTTGACGATTTCAAGGGGCTCAACGATACGCGCGGCCATTACGTGGGCGACCTGCTCCTGAAACAGGTTGCATTGCGCATCGTCGGTTGTGTCCGCGAGGGCGATACTGTGGCCCGGTTCGGCGGCGACGAGTTCGTGGTGATGCTGGAGGATCTGAGCGATAACGCGCGGGAGGCGACCAGCCATGCCGAGTCGGTAGGCGCGAAGATTCTCGCCGCGCTCAATCAACCCTATATGCTCCAGGACAGCCCGCACCACAGCACGCCGAGCATCGGCGTGACCTTGTTCGGGAGCCAGCAAAGTACCCTGGAAGAATTGCTGAAACAGGCGGATCTGGCGATGTATCGGGCCAAGGCGTCTGGCCGCAACGCGCTGCGTTTTTTCGACCCGGAGATGCAGGCGGTGGTTGCCGCACGCGTTGCGATGGAGGCGGACCTGCGTCAGGGCCTGCTGAAGAAACAGTTCATTCTTCACTACCAGCCTCAGGTGGATCACACCAGCCGCGTCACGGGCGCCGAAGCGCTGATTCGCTGGCGGCATCCGCAACGCAGCATGGTGTCTCCGGCCGAGTTTATCCCGTTGGCCGAAGAAACCGGGCTGATCCTGCCGCTCGGCCTGTGGGTGCTGGAAAGCGCCTGCGAGCAATTGAATGCTTGGGCAAAGCGGCCGGAGACGGCCCATCTCACCATGGCGGTCAATGTCAGCGCTCATCAGTTCCGTCAACCGGA
>CAJAHZ010000075.1 GCA_903939665.1 uncultured Pseudomonadota bacterium
CGCCCGGATCGCGTCGAAGATGAGCTTTGCATCAACCCGACGCAAACAGACGTTGGTGCCGGAATTGGCCGCCATTGCCCAGGTGAAACACCAGCCGTTGCAATGAAACATCGGCAGCGTCCACAAATAAACGGCGTGCGGCGGCATGCCCCAGCTGACGATATTCGCCATCGCATTGAGATAGGCGCCGCGATGATGGTAGACGACACCCTTCGGATTGCCGGTGGTGCCGGACGTATAGCTTAGCGAGATGGCATCCCACTCGTCGTCCGGGCCAGCCCATGCAAAAGCCGGATCACCCGCCGCAATGAAGGCTTCGTAGTCAATGCTGCCGAGGCGCTCGCCCGGGCCGGCGTATTCCGGATCATCGACATCGATCACGGTGATCGCGGGCCCCAAAACGGCAAGCGCTTTTGCGATGATCGGCGAATATTCACGGTCGGTGATCAGCAGCTTCGTCTCGGCGTGCTGGAGCATGAAGGCAATCGTGTCGGCATCCAGACGCGTATTGAGCGCATTGAGCACAGCGCCGGTCACCGGGACGCCAAAGTGGCATTCGTACATCTCCGGCGTGTTGTTGAGCATTACCGAAACGGTATCGCCCTTGCCTATGCCGTGTTTGACCAGTGCCGAAGCGAGGCGCCTGGCGCGGGTATAAGTCTGCAGCCACGTATAGCGGCGCTGCCCATGAATCACCGCCAGGCGATCCGGATAGATATAGGCCGAACGCTCGATGAAAGTGAGCGGCGTCAGCGGCGCATAGTTTGCGGTGTTCTTGCCGAGGCCGTGCTGATAGATGCTGTGTGCTGGCAACGCGCTCTCCTTCATGAATTCTCTATTTGGCTGCGCTCGCGCGAGTGCCGGTTGTTGCAGCGGTGCTGCCTGATGCGCTGGCGCGGCAAGCATTAAAACTGCCGTCTTTTTCAAGGGTAGCAAACCAGCCGGCCAGTTGTCGCGCCAATTCATCGCTGGCACCGACCAGCGCAACCACTCCGCCACGGGCATCGCTACTGGCTGCCGCCTGCTCGACAGCAAGCTGTCGCGTCGCAATGACTCGCCGTTTGGCGTCCAGCACGCTGACACTGCCGTGCACGACCCCCCGGCTCTGCTGCGGCGTATCGAAAACCTGCGAGAACGCTTGCAGGTCGAGGCGCAGCAGACAATCTACCGCCACATTGCCGGTCGCACTGACCACCCCGAGTTGTTGCCGCAGGCGCTGAGCGAGCAACTGGGCCGGTGCGCCGGCCCAGCGGCTACCCGCGTAATCACGCAACTTCAGCGGATCCTCGTAGGCCAGACGATACTGGATGTTGAGCGAATCAATCCAGATCGGCGCCTTGATCTCAAGCGCCATTTTTGACCACGCATCATCAGCGGCCAAACGCGCCGACGGCATGCCGAAATCGTAAATGGCCAAGGGCGCGCTGTTGTTTGCCCCGCCAAAACAAGCGCTGAGCAACAGCGTGAGAAGGGCTACGGAAAGTCTCTTCATTTTTGCCCCCTGACATTCACTGGTATGACAAAACCGGCTTCACCCGGGCCCGGCGTCATCGGCGAGGCACCAAAAATCAGGCTCTGCGGCGATTGTTCCAGTTGCAGCAATAGCCGATTGAGCTGCCGGGAGTTGGCCGACAGTTCAGCACTCAGTTCATTGAGACGCGGCGCCAGCGAACCGGCACCGCCGGTTGCCGGATCACCGAGCGCGGCCTCGAATTTGTCGCTGGCGACCTGCAAACGCCCGATCAGGCCACGCACTTCGACAAAGAGCGGGGCCGCCTCACCGGCCGCGTGTTCGGTGCGCTTCAATGTTGAATTCATCAGCCGGATGTTTTCCGGGCTCAGCAATTGGCGCAATTGCGTCAAGGTTTCCTGCGCGTTGGCGGTCGTCGCTTCAAGATTGACCAGCGTTTTCGAGATGCGCTGCCGATTTTCCGGATTCAGAACCTGATTGGCGCTGGCCAGAAAATCACGCGCGTTGCGCAAGGTGTCACCGCCGACTTCCGATAGCTCCTCGATCAAGGACTGCTGCATGGCGATGCGCGGCGGCTCGTCGTCATCGCTCTGCAGCGGCGTGGCATCGCGCCCGGTTTCCTCAAGCAGAATATGCGCAATGCCGGTAATCCCCTGAAAACCGATCTTTGCCGTCGTACCCCGCGTTACCGGCACCGTATCGTTGACGCGGATACGAATCAGGATATTGCGCACGTCTTTCGGATCCAGATTGATCGACTGCACCTTGCCAACGCCAATGCCGCGATACCGCACCTGCCCCTGCGGGCTCAGGCCGGTGACGTTCTGTTTGGTGACGACGACAAAATCGTTGCTGACCTCGCGCTTGCCGCCAAACCACCAGATCGAGGCCACTGCGGCAATCCCGAGCAATAGCGTAAACAACCCCGCCATCAGGGCGTGTGAGCGATTTTCCATAGCTAGCGAGCCCCCTTCTGCATCGCCGTCGCAGCGCGTTCGGAGCAGAAAAAGTTACGAATAAAAGGGTGATCCACGGCAACCACCTCGGCTGGCGTGCCGCAGGCAATAATCCGCTGATCGGCGAGCACCGCCATTTGCGTTGCCAGACCGGCCAGTGTATCGAGATCGTGAGTCACCATGACGACGGTAAATCCTAGTTCCTTCTGCAGCATCTTGATCAGTTTGACGAAATTCTCGCCGCGGTCCGGATCGAGCCCGGCGGTCGGTTCATCCAGCACCAGCAACTCAGGTTCCAGCGACAAGGCACGCGCCAGCGCCACCCGCTTGACCATGCCGCCCGACAACTCGGAGGGCATCAGCCGCCCGTGCCGGGGCTCCAGTTCGACCATGCCGAGCTTGAGCAGAACGAGGTCGCGGATCATTTCCTCGTCGAGCACGTGCAACTCACGCAGGGGAAAGGCGATATTGTCATAAACCGAGAGCGCCGAGAACAGGGCGCCCTGCTGGAAAAGCATGCCAAAGCGCCGGCGAACCATACGCCGCAGCATCGGATCGGGATCAAGCACCGCGTGTCCGAACACCTTGACCGACCCTTTGCTCGGCACCAGCAGGCCGACAATTTCTCGGAGAAGGGTCGTCTTGCCACTACCCGATCCGCCGACCAGACCGAGCATCTGGCCAGCCTCGACGGTGAGGTCGACATCGCGATGAATCACCGTATCGCCATAACACGTCCACACGCCACGTATTTCAATGGCCGGCGGCGACATCGAAGAATCGCACGATCTCATGACGATCCCGGCATCCCGATGTTGCGCGTCAGGACGGCGAACACCGCATCGACAACAATCACCAAGGTGATCGCACTCACCACCGACGTGGTGGTCATCGACGACAGGCTCTCGGTATTCGGTTTCACCTGGAGGCCGAAATAACAGGCCAGCAGCGCGATCAGTATCCCGAAAACAAAGCCCTTGCCCATGCCGATCCACACATTGGCCACCGGGACCACCTTCGCCAAAGTGTGAAAAAAGAAGCCGTAGGACAGATCCAACTGCAGGTTGGCCGAAACCATGCCGCCGATGATGCCGGCTGCCGAGCACCAGACAACGAGCAGCGGCATCGCGATGGCCAGCGCAGCGAGCTTGGGAAGGACAATGCGCAGCGTGCGCGAAACGCCCATCGTCGCCAGCGCGTCGATCTCCTCGGTCACGCGCATAACGCCGATCTGCGCCGTCATGGCCGAACCGGAACGGCCAGCCACCAGCACCGCAACCAGCATCGGCCCGAGTTCGCGAACGATGCTCACGCCGATCAGGTTGACGATATAAATGTCAGCGCCAAAAGCCTTGAGTTGCAGCGAAGAAAGATACGAAAGCACAACGCCGATCAGAAAGCCGACCAGCGCCGTCACCGGCAGCGCCTGCGCGCCACTCTTGTACAGATTGGCAGAAAACTCTCGCCACGGGATGTCGCGCGGATGAGAAAAAAGATGGGCCAGATCAAGCACCATCTGCCCGACCAGCGCGATGACGCCGAGCAGATCCTTGATTGCCCGGAGCGCGAGCTCTCCGAGAAAAAGCACGCCGGAAAAGCCCCGCCGAGGGCCGCGAGTGTCGTCATAAGCAACGATCCCTGCGGCGCGCTCAAGCACGTGGCGATGCGCCGGAAGGGCCGCCAGAGCAGACGGCCATTGCCGTCCCCAGACGCGCCACAGAAGGATCGCGCCAACGCTGTCGAGACGGTCGATGGCTTCCAGATCCCAGCCGGCATTGCGCGCAGACAGATCGCGCAACTGCGCTTCGATTTGATCAATCGGCTGCGGCAGACGGGCCAGCGTCCAGTCACCCGAAAGCCGCGCATGCAGCAAGCCGTCGCGCTGAACAGTTTCGATCGCAGCGGCGGCCATGGCTGATCTCCCCTAATCGGCCATGGCGAGCGAGGTACGGCGCTTGATGCGCAGCCCGGAGCCGATGCGCTGCCAAGCGATGGTCTCATCGGAGAGCACCGCCGCACTCAAGGGGTTGGCAACCAGCCATTCACCCGGCAATTCAAGCTGATAACTGCCGGCTGCCTGCTTGACGGAGAAAGCGGGTAACGCGCTGTCGTCACGCGAGCGGTGCAATACGGCGGCCAGCCGCAGGCAGAAAATCAGGCGCCAGGTTGCGTCGCTCTGCGGCAACGCCGTCAGCTTTTCCAGTTTACCCCGCTGGCCAAGCACCAACAAAGACAGGCGGGCCTGGTCTTTCTTGGAAAAGCCGGGCATGTCGGCAAAATTGAGGATATAGGCTCCGTGCTTGTGATAGCTGTTGTGCGCAATCGAAATGCCGATTTCGTGCACGCCAACAGCCCACTTCAGGAAGCGCACATCGTTTTCGTGCTCTGGCGCGTCGATGTCGATCAACTGGCCCAGTATCCTCAGCGCCGTCGCCTCGACGCGCTCGGCCTGCCGCTGATCAACCTGATAGCGGCTCATGAACTGCAGCGCCGTCGAATCGCGCATGTCATGACGGTGAAAGCGGCCGAGCAGATCGTAGAGCACGCCCAGACGCAATGCGCCGTCGGCATAACCCATGTGCTCGATATCGAGTTCGGAAAACACCGCGCACATAATGGCGCAGCCGCCCGGCAGCACCGGCAGGCGATCGGCGCGCAGCCCGTCAAGGGTCATCGCATCAACCGATCCGCTGCGAATCATCAAGGCCCGCAGTGTCGAAAGGCCCACACGCGTGATGCCGCTGACGCCGCCCGGGTTGAGATTGTTCATTTCAAGCAGATCGGCGATGGCACGCGCCGAACCGGACGAGCCAAACGCTTCGCTCCAGCCAAAACGCTGATAGTCGCGGGAAATCGCCTGAACTTCGCGAGCGGCGGCAACTTCTGCCTCGCGAAAGCCCTTTTTATCGATCTTGCCGTCAGGGAAAAAACGCAGCGTATAGCTGACGCACCCCATGTACAACGACTCCATCACCTGCGGGACGACATTCTTGCCGATGATGAACTCGGTGGAACCGCCACCGATATCGACAACCAGCCGCTTGTGGTGGGCGAGCGGCAGCGAATGCGCGGCGCCGATATAGATCAGGCGCGCCTCTTCGCGACCGCCAATGATTTCAATGGGAAAACCCAGCGCCGCCTCGGCTTTCGGCAGAAACTCAAAAGCGTTCTTGGCAACGCGCAGCGCGTTGGTTGCCACCACACGCACCGCCTCGGGCTGAAAACCCCGCAGGCGCTCGCCAAAGCGGCGCAATGCATCAAGCGCCCGTTCCTGCGAAGCGGCATCGAGCAATTTGTCTTCGGTCAAACCGGAAGCCAGACGCACCGACTCCTTGAGCGAATCGAGGGGGTAGATCTGGTCGTCGAGCACACGCCCGACCTGCAAGCGAAAGCTATTGGAGCCAAGGTCAACTGCAGCAATCAGTTCGTAAGTCATTCCTGTATTTTCAGCCCTGCAGCGAATATTTTATCCATTCTAACATCGCAAAGCCGCGCCAGCACTGGCTCAGCAAGCCGACATATTTTCGTAATATTTTTGCAACACAATCACGCACAGGCTACTTGCTTCGCACATTCAATCCTGATCCAATGAAACCATGACACCACGCCCTCTTAACACCCAGCAGGGAGCCGATCGCTTCCTGCCGGAACACTTCCTGAATCGCGAACTCGGCCTGCTCGCTTTCAATCGCCGGGTCCTTTCGCAGGCACGGAATCCTCGTACGCCGCTGCTCGAACGCCTGCGTTTCCTGTGCATCGTTTCGAGCAATCTCGACGAGTTTTTCGAGATCCGTGTTGCCGGGTTGAAAGAGCAGATCAAGCTCAATTCGATATCAATCACGACCGACGGGATGACGGCGCGCGAGGTGTTCAACCTGGTCGGCGCTGAAGCGCACGCCATGGTTGAAGAACAGTACGAACTGTTCAACGACGACATCCTGCCGCAGCTCGCTGCCGAGGGCATCCGCTTTCTGCGCCGGGCAGACTGGACCGACGCGCAGCGCGAGTGGATCAGCGCCTACTTTTTTCGTGAAGTTATCCCGGTGCTGACGCCCATCGGGCTCGACCCCTCGCACCCCTTCCCGCGCGTGCTCAACAAGAGCCTCAACTTTGCCGTCGAACTTGACGGCAAGGACGCCTTCGGGCGCAGCTCCGGTGCCGCCATCGTCCAGGCGCCACGGGTTTTGCCACGCGTCATCCGCCTGCCGCATGAGTTGTGCGATTGCGAATACGGCTTCGTGTTCCTGTCGTCGATCCTGCATGGCTTTGTTGGCGAACTATTTTCGGGAATGAATGTTCTGGGCTGTTACCAGTTTCGCGTCACTCGCAACAGCGACCTGTTCGTCGACGAGGAAGAAGTCAAGAATCTGCGCACCAAAATTCAGGGCGAATTGCCGCAACGCCACTTCGGCGATGGCGTGCGCCTGGAAGTTGCCGACAACTGCTCGGAGGCGATGACCGAATTTCTCCTCGCGCAATTCGGCCTCAATGAAAACGATCTCTACCGCGTCCCCGGCCCGGTCAATCTGGTTCGCCTGATGCAGGTGCCCGACTGGGTATTGCGCGACGACCTGAAATTCACGCCGTTCCGGCCCGGCAGGCCAAAAGCGCTGCAGAAGACCCACAGCATTTTCGATAGCGTGCGGGCCGGCGACATTCTGCTGCATCACCCCTACCAGAGCTTCACGCCGGTCATCGAACTGCTTGACCAGGCGGCCAGCGATGCGCAGGTGGTGGCCATCAAGATGACGGTTTACCGCACCGGAACCGACTCGGTACTGATGCAGTCGTTGCTGCGCGCGGCGCAGAACGGCAAGGAAGTGACGGTCATCGTCGAACTGATGGCGCGCTTCGACGAGGAGGCGAATATCGGCTGGGCAACCAAGCTGGAGGAAGTCGGC
>CAJAHZ010000076.1 GCA_903939665.1 uncultured Pseudomonadota bacterium
CAAGCGACGAAGGACATTTCAAAATGAGCGCTGTTGTTACCCAATTCCCGATCAGCATGGCAATCCCGGATCTGCAGACCGGGCTTCAAATTCTTTCGCGCCTGCCGCTGGCCAATCCGGCACAGGCCGAAATCGATCTCAACCGTTTTCTCGACAGCCTTCTGCAGACGCCGCCGCACCCCGGTGTTTATCTGTCTCTGCTGGAGCAATCGCGGGTTCCACTCTGCTTTGTCGAGGAAGAACTCGCCCGACGCCACGTCAATAAGCCACTGCCGCTCGGCGAGATCGAGGAAGCCGGCTTCCGGCAAGTGGTCGCCACCTGGCTCAAGGCAGCCCGCGCCTACGCTCATTGCGCCGAACTCGACACCTCGGCGGACGACGCCGAGCACGGGCTGCGTGTCGCGCTGGTCCTGCACCGCTGCATCTATTACACCGGAATGGCCATCATTGAGCACCACCGCACCCGGCGCGAACTGCCGCCCGGGCTATGGCTCGAACTGCACGGCTACTACGCCAGCGCGGAGGAATGGGAAGTGGCCACGCTGCCCGTCCCCGATGCCATCGATCCGCTCGGTCGCAGCACCCATTGCACGGCAGCCTTCCTCAGTCTGCTGCTCTCGGAACTGGCCGGACCCTATAGCCTTTCGGTGCATGATCAAGGCCTGGTCCGCTACTGGGCCAACAGCTGGTCGCCGCTTGTTAGCGTACATACCGTCGTCCCGGGCGAACCGCTGCCGCAATTTGTCATCGACCTGATGCAGGACGTTGGTCTTCGTTCGACGGCTGACTGCCTGCAAACAGAACAGCTGCGGCGTCTCGACACCTCGCGTCTGGCCATGCAGATCAGCCAGGTACGTCAGCAACTGAAACAGAAAATTCCGCCGAAACAGATCGGGCTGGGCGAAAACTGTACTGCCGGACAGTGCAACCGCCTGCTGGAGCACCTCTCTCGCCCATGGACGCAAGCCCGGGCGCCACGCAAGTTCCGCCGCCATGCCACCTCAGGAGTTGCCAAGCTGTGCGTTGGCTTCGAGGCCATGCACTACTACGTGTCCGGTGGAGAATTCAACCAGCCGGAGAACGTCCGGACATACTCACGAAAAGAATTCGACAGCCTGTTCACCTTCCGCCACATGACCGATCCCACGCAGCAACTGCAAATACATCAGGAACAGCAAGGCTTCAGTGTTGATCAATGGGAAGTCGTCAATCAATCGGCGAACGGCTTCCGTCTGATGCGCAGTATCGTCGGCAAGAAAATGGTGCACGGACAGTTATTGGCAGTTTGCCCGCATGACGGGGAGCACTATCTGCTGGCGCAAACCACTTGGCTAATGCAGGAACGGGGCGGTGGTCTAATCGCCGGTGTGGCCGCCCTCCCCGGCATGCCGCAAGCCATCGCAGCACGCCCCGTCGCGCACCGGGACGATCATCCTGAAATGTACAGTCGCGCATTCCTGCTGCCGGCCATCCCGGCCGCCGGAGCGGAACAGTCGCTGGTGATTCCGCAAGGCTGGTACCACGCAGGACGGATCATCGACCTCTATACGGACAATGCCTGGCGTGTGAAACTGCTCAGCCTGCTGGATGATGGCCCGGACTTCGAACGGGTAAGCTTCGTCGTCGCCGGTTAGCGTTCAACCGGAGTGCTGACCGGAACAAGGCGGCTGGCAGGAAAGCGGGCAATGAAGCGACTGCCCTTGCCCGGGTCGCTTTCAATATCGAGGACTGCCTGATGGCGGGTCAGCACATGCTTGACAATCGCCAAACCGAGCCCCGTGCCGCCGGTTTCCCGGGAACGGCTTCGATCGATCCGGTAGAAACGCTCGGTCAAGCGCGGGATGTGTTGTGGTGCGATGCCAATCCCGGTGTCCGCCACGACAAATTCGCCCTGACCGCCACGCACACGCCAGATAAGATCTATACGCCCGCCAGCGGGCGTATAGCGCACTGCGTTGCTGGTCAGGTTGCCGAAGGCACTGCGCAATTCGTTGGCGCAACCGGTCAGTAAAGCCGGCGCTTCAATCGTCAAGCTGAATTCGTGTCGACCGACAGAGAGCGCCTCGGCCTCGGTGCGGAGGCTGCGGAAAACCGGTTCGAGTTCAACGCGCTCGTCGCTCTGCACCATACCGCCGGTTTCAAGTGCTGACAGGGTGAGCAGGTCTTCGATCAGGCGCTGCATGCGCACGGACTGCTCGCAGATCAGCGCGAGATACTGTTTTACTTCGTTTTCACTGTACGTCTGCGTGCTATCGCCAAGCATCTCGGCAAACCCGGAGACCACGGTCAGCGGTGTTTTCAGCTCATGCGAGACATTGGCAATGAAGTCTCGACGTATCGTTTCAAGACGCTCAAGGTGGCTGATGTCGCGCGAAAGCAGCAAGGTCTGATCTTCACCATAGGGAATCACCTGCAGCAACAAACTCTGCCCTTCAACACGACCGCTGCGGTAGATCAGCGGCTGATCGTAACGCTCGGCGTCAAGGTAATTGACGAAATCGGGCTGCCGTATGAAATTGGTCAGCGTCTGGCCCTGATCGGTCGCGACGGACATCTGAAAGTGGTTCTCCGCCGTCTTGTTGATCCAGTCGATGTGGCGATGACGATTGAATACGATAATTCCGTCTGGCAACGCCTGCGCTGCGCGCGTGAAACGTTTCAGCGTGTCGGACAAAACCTGCTGCTGGCCGCTGCGGATGCGTACGCGGCGGTGCAAGCCGGCAAAAGCGATTTCCCAGACGCCCGAGCCTTCCGGCAAGGGTGCATCAAAAGGGCCGTGCAACCACCGAATCAAGCGTGCCAGTTGAAACAGGTGCCAACCCAACACCAACAGGAGGCTACCGATCGCGCCAGCAAGCGCCCAAGGCAGGCCATAGATGATCCACAAGGGCGCAAAAACGCAACTGCCAATGAGCAGCAACAGGCCCAGTGCCCTTAGCCACACCGAAGTCATCCACAGGGCCCGAAGGTTTTGCGCTTGTTCATTCGGCGTGCGCCGAAAAACGATATCCGCTGCCACGCACCGTCTGAATCAGCCGGTCGTGACCGCTCGCCTCGAGCGAAACACGCAGTCGCCGGATGTGCACATCGACCGTGCGCTCTTCGACGAAAACGTGATCACCCCATACCTGGTCAAGTAACTGTGCCCGGCTATGCACACGCTCAGCGTGGGTCATGAAGAAATGCAAAAGGCGGAACTCCGTCGGGCCCAGATCAAGCGGCTGGCCGTCACCAAAAACTCGGTGCGTTACGGGATCAAGGCGCAGGCCCTCAATTTCGATCAGATCCTCGGTCATTTGCGGCGCACGTCGGCGCAAGACGGCATTGATCCGGGCAAGAAGTTCGCGGGGCGAAAACGGCTTGGTCAGATAATCGTCGGCGCCGGCCTCAAGCCCGGCGATCTTGTCGTGCTCATCGCTACGCGCGGTGAGCATAATAATTGGCAGATCGCGCGTACGTTCTTCGCTGCGCAGGCGACGAGCAAACTGGACGCCGGACATTCCCGGCAGCATCCAGTCGAGCAAGATGACATCGGGCAGGACATCACGCACCAGTTGGCTCGCTTCTTCAGCATCGTAAGCGCGCAACACACGATGGCCCGCATGCTGAAGATTGGCTGCGATCAGCTCCTGAATTGCCGGTTCGTCTTCAACGACAAGGATGTTGGCGGACATAAACATGCTTCTCCATAACTTTCGGCGGCCAGTTTATTAAGATGCGGTTACAGAATGATGACAGTCGAGGACAGCCTTCGAGCCCCCTTCTGCGCTATCATAATGCGTCTACTTGGACTTAAGGTTTCCCATGGCTGGCCTGGATAACGACACACCGATTCCAACCGAGATCAAGCTGCACCAGAAATCCCGAATTCTCGAGCTGGCTTTCGAGAACGGTGAGCATTTCGAACTAAGTTACGAGTTCCTGCGCGTATTCACACCGTCGGCGGAAGCCCGGGGGCACGGACCGGGACAGGAGACCCTGCAGGTTGGGAAGCGTGATGTCGCAATCGAGCGCATTGAGCCCGTCGGCAATTATGCGATCAAACCGGTATTTTCGGATGGTCACGATAGCGGTCTCTATTCCTGGGACATGCTGTACAACCTTGGCAAGCACCATGACGAGCTCTGGCAAACCTACCTTGATCGACTAGGCGCCGAAAGTGCCAGCCGGGACCCTGCTGAATGCCCCGCGCCGGCACAAAAGCCACACGGCGGCTGCGGTGGCCATTGATTTTTCCCGATTCACCCCAAGTTAGCATTGCAATGAACGATAAGAACACTACCCATTTCGGCTTTGAGAAGGTTGCCGAAGCTGAAAAGGCGCGGCGCGTCGCCGACGTCTTTGATTCGGTGGCGCAACGCTACGACCTGATGAATGACGTTATGTCGGGCGGCATGCATCGCTTGTGGAAGGCTTTCACCATTGCCAAGAGCGGGGTGCGGCAAGGCTCGCGGGTGCTCGATGTGGCCGGCGGCACCGGTGACCTGTCGCTGGCCTTTGCCCGGCGGGTTGGGCGTAGCGGCGAGGTATGGCTGACCGACATCAACAACGCGATGCTGACCAACGGTCGTGACCGGCTTTGCGACAAAGGCTTTCTGATCCCGGTAGCGCAATGCGATGCCGAGAAACTGCCCTTTCCCGACGAATACTTTGACTGCGTGACCGTGGCCTTCGGCCTGCGCAACATGACGCATAAGGATGCTGCTCTGGCCGAAATGCGCCGCGTCCTTCGCCCGGGCGGTCGATTGCTCGTGCTTGAGTTTTCGCAGGTCTGGAAGCCGCTGGCCCCAGTATATGATTTTTACTCGTTCAAGATCATCCCGCGCATCGGGCAGATCATCACGCAGGACGAAGCCAGCTATCGCTATCTCGCCGAATCGATCCGCGTACACCCTGATCAGGAGGGGCTGAAGTCGCTAATGGAACAAGCTGGCCTCGAGAAGGTCGAATATTTCAACCTGACGCTAGGCGTCGTGGCCCTGCACCGTGGTTTCAAATTTTAACAGGAGCAAATGATGAAAAAATTTCTCGTCGCACTCAGCGTCGGCATATTCAGCCTTGGTCTCAGCATCGGGGATGCCGAAGCAAAGCGCCTTGGTGGCGGCAAATCGAGCGGTACGCAAAGAGACTCCGTCGCCCAGAAACAGGCTACACCGCCTGCACAAAACGCTGCTGCTCCGGCAGCCGCACCTGCTGCGGCACCCGCAGCAGCGCCAAAGCGCAACTGGATGGGGCCACTCGCTGGTCTCGCCGCAGGTCTTGGTATCGCCGCCCTGCTTTCGCACTTTGGCATGGGTGAAGGAATGGCTAACTTCCTGATGATCGCGCTGCTGGCAATGGCCGCCTTTTTTGTCATCAGAATGATCTTCCGCAAAAAGGCTGGGGCGGCACCTGCTTCCGACCCGATGCAATTTGCCGGTGCTGGTGGGCCGAGTATGGCGCCGCCACCGCAGGTCGCGTCTGGCAGCCAAGGTTTCGCCGCAGCAATGCCGGCAGCCGCTGCTGTTGAAACGGTTCGCCACATTCCTGCTGGTTTTGACGTAGAGGGTTTCCTGCGCGTTGCCAAACTCAACTTTATCCGTCTGCAAGCCTCGAATGACGCCCGGAATCTC
>CAJAHZ010000077.1 GCA_903939665.1 uncultured Pseudomonadota bacterium
CGCGGGTCGGCTATGCGGCGCCGGGCAGCGGCTCCCGACCCGCCGCAGCGGAACGACCTTCAACAACGCCAAGCAGTCGCGGTGCCAGCGCGTCGCCGCGCGACACAGCGGGCGGCGGCGCATTCGGTGGATATGCTTCTGGACGCGACACCCAGATGGACAGTTCACGCGGTGCCGCGAGCCGTGGCTCGATGTCGTCCCGCAGCGCGCACCCGGGCGCGTCGGCGGGAAGTACGCGCCAGACGCCAAGTGGCGGCGCCCGCAGTGGTGGCAGCCACGGCGGTGGCGGCCACGGCGGCGGTGGCCGGGGCGGTCGCCGCTAGGGGATGACCATGAACGCCACGAATTCCATGCACACAATCGATAAAGTGACAGCCCATATGAATCCATTTGAAATAAAGACGGCACTCCGCCGATTGGCGCTACTGCTGCTCCTGGCGCTGCCGCTCGCGGTTACCGCAGACCAGCAAACGTTCGCCACACCCGAGGCCGCAGTCGACGCCCTCGTGGTGGCGCTGCAGGCGAACGACGAAGCGACACTGGTAGCCATCTTCGGCGACGGGCACAAGAACCTGGTGGTCACCGGCGACCCGGCACACGATGCCGCAGTGCGCGCTGAAGCCGCCACGGCACTGACCACCTTCCGCGTGCTTGACGAGCGCGGTAATGACCGCCGTGTCTTGCTGATGGGCGCCGAGGCTTGGCCGGTGCCGATCCCGCTGGTGCGGCAAGGCAGTGCCTGGCGTTTTGCCACTGAGGAAGGCGCCGAAGAACTGCTGAACCGGCGTATCGGCAAAAATGAACGCAACGCGCTCCATGTGCTGCGTGCCTACCTCGACGCACAGCGCGAATATGCTTCGCACGACCGCGACGGCGATGGCGTGCTGCAATACGCGCAAAAGATCACCAGCGCGCCGGGCAAGCACAATGGCCTGTATTGGCCCGCCGACCTTGCCAAAGGCGAGGAAGAAAGTCCATTCGGGCCACTGATCGCGAAAAGCGCGACCTACCTCGCCGGCCACCAAAAGGACACCCCTTACCGTGGCTACCACTTCCGTATCCTGACGCGCCAGGGCAAGAATGCCGCCGGCGGCCCCTACAACTACGTCATCAACGGGCGGATGATCGCCGGCTTCGCGATGGTCGCCTATCCAGACGAATACGGCGAGAGCGGCGTCATGACCTTCATCGTCAGTCACAACGGCAAGGTTTACGAAAAGGACTTCGGCAAGAACACTGCCCGCGGCGGCGCAAAAATGACTGCCTTCGATCCCGGCGCCGGGTGGAAGGAAGTGCAGTGAAACGATACACCGCGCCTATTTAACGGCACTTGACGCACGGTTTGCGGCAAAAATTTCCGGTCTTCCCACTGATAAATTGACTAATGAATACGCCTGCCCCATTCCTTTCGCTCCCCTGCGCTGCCAATGCCGCCCCCTTGGCGAGGACGAGCATCAGAACAATGGCAGCAAGATCCAAGATATTCATCTCGAATACGGCATTGGGTCAGCCCGCCACAGGCGGTAGCGGACTTCAACACCGTCGGGAACATAGACGACCAGCGGCAGCTGACTGTTGTAATGTAGCAGCCGCGCCTCGCCACCAAGGCTGATGAAGCGCTCCACTTGCGGCTCGTCCGGATCGATGGCTATCAGTGTGCCGGCCATCGGCCCGAGTTTGCGCAGGACGTAGCGCTCGAAGCCCCAACCGGGAATGCGCTCGGTCTCAAGCGTGCCGCCAAAGAAATAGCGGTTTCTCGCGTCCGTCCTTACCGTTTTTCCGATGAGGAGTTCTACCCTGAGCGCTGATTCATTCTCCTGCGTCGGGAGACTGATGACATGACGGACCATCCCTTCCTCCGCGGGAGGGAAGGCCCGCATGTTATCGGTGGCGGCAAAGGAGAGCGAGAGGCAAGCGATCGTAAGAAATGCGATCGAAGCGATTCCTCGCACCGCATATACGACACCTCGCGCCGCCGCGTCGGGCAATGGCTGACCGATGGGGGTCGCCGGTTCGGCGGATGCCGGCAAGGCCGTCTTCCTAATATCCGGGCGGCGCCGCCACCGGCATGTAGACGACGCCAGAACTTGCGTAGCCTGCCGTGTACCAGGTTGCACCGCACCGGTAGTAAGGAACGCCGCTCACCGGAATGGGCGCAACATTGCACGGCGGAGCCACCGGCGCAGACGCGGGCGCCGTAGTAACAACGGTTGTCGACGGCTGGCTCGCCGCAACCATCGCACCGCCAACGACGGCACCCACCACGAAGCCGGCAGCCGCATCATTGTTGTCCCAATGCCCGCAATCATGGCAACCGCCACCGCTATAGCTGTTCTGAACATTGGTCACGGTCGTCGAACGGTTGCTCTGCATTTGCGTTGCCGTATCCTGGCGCGCGCCCTGATTCTGGCTGACAGCATCCTGCCGCTGTCCCTGCGAGGCCTGCCGGCCCTGCTGCGCTGAAGCCTGCGATGCGCCGGCCTGCCCTTGCCGCTGGCCCCCCGCAGCCTGCTGCTGCGCACCACCGCGCTGGGCACCGCCCGAAGAGAACCCCCCGCCCGCAGCACTACCGCCACGCGAGAAGCCACTTCCGCCACCACCGCCGCCGCCACCGCCACCACGTCCGCCGCCCCCCCCTCGCTGTGCGCTCGCCTCACCGATAAGGCCCAAAATAAAAACGCCCGCAATGAGCGTCGTGCCGACACGACGCCACGAGATGATATTCATCACTTGGCTCCTTTAACCGTAATTGACTTGCGAGCCACCGGCGACAGACGCGGCAACTGTGCCGCGAACGCAATCTTTTGCGCCCCATCCGGCGGATTCGCCTGAAATGTCGAATCCGCGATCGCCGGCGCGAGATTCCAGTCAGAAAACTGCGCCCGGAACTGCGGCTCGCCCTTGGCTCTTTTGTAGGTAATGACAACGCGCTGGGGCAGCGGCTGGTCGCCGTCGGCCACCCAAACCTGGAAATCGACGGTATCGGTGCGCGCGGCGAGATGATGTGAGGGGACACCCTGAACACTGGTCTTCTCCACATAGTCGACTGAACGTACGCGGTCCTTCAGTTCCGCAGGCAACTGGCTGACCAGAAGCACGGCAAGCGGCAGCCGCATGCCCAGATCCTTGACGAAATAGACAATGGTGTCGTCCAGCCCACCGGGCTGCGGAGCCGTCGCATAAACATTGCTGGCCGCGTCGACCAGCACGATCTCCTTGCCGCTGAACACGGTCAGCATCTTCGCCCCGTCGCTGCGCTCACCTTCGACGCGCAAGCGATCAGGTCGACTCAAGATGACCTTGCGCGTTTCGCCGAACGCGATCTTCTGCCCGGACTTCTGGACCGCGTCGTAGTCGCCGTTGACGCTGACGCTGAAACGCTGCGTTCCGGCAAGGAAGTCGGCCATCCGCATCAGAATTGCACTTGCCTGCGCTTGCGACTCGGTAACAACCGCTGCTGCCGGCGCCTTCTTGCCGGGCGCAGGTGCTTGCGCGCACGCCACCCCGGTCGTCAACAGAAGAGCCGCTGTGGCTGCAGCGCGAACCGCCTGAAGCCATGCTTCGCTGTTTGATCTCATGGACTGATTCCTTTGCATTCAAATATGGGCATCTCGCCGCTGCCTGTTTTACGCCCCGCGGGACAACTTGCTGCCGCGCCAACGCGACATGCGGCCCGGCACCGATAGCCAATCCTGGCGTACCTGATCGGCGAAACATGGAGGCCGTCAGCGCGAAGCATTAGTACATTCGGACCAGGATCGATCGCCGGCCAGCAGTCTGAGCGAAAGAATTTTCTACCGGGATTGCAGTAGTCAAATTACGGCAAGCGGGGAATTACGGCGGCCCGCTGAAAAGACGAGACTGCATCCACAGGAAAGAAAAAGAGGTAAGGGTTGCGGCGCAGACGCGGACGGCCAGTTCTCATGGCAAGAAAGGAGAAAAACAATGGCCGGCAAGGCGGACAGTGTGTCGAAACCAGGCTGGCGACTCGCCTTGGGGCTGGCGATGCTGCTTCTGCTGACGGCCTGCGCGAGCATCGGTCCGGGCTCCATGAACCGGGATCGGCAAGACTATGCAGAAGCCATCGCGGGGTCCTGGAAGGAGCAGATGCTGCTCAACATCGTGAAGCTGCGCTATGCCGATGCGCCGATGTTTCTCGAGGTCTCTTCGATCATCAGTTCATATCAGCTCCAGAGCCAGGTGAGTCTGATGGCCACCGTCTCGTCGGGCTTGACGCCCAATCTTCCCGACACCGTGGGGCGCGGCATTTCTCTGGGTGGAGCCGGCATCTACACCGACAAGCCCACCATCTCTTACACGCCGTTGCAAGGCGAGAAATTCACCCGCAGCCTGCTGCGACCGATTGCACCAGCTGCCTTGTTCCAGTTGATCGGCGCAGGTTACCCCGCAGACATCATGTTTCAATTGACAACGCGGGCGATCAACGGGGTCTACAACCGCTCCGACCGGGCGATGGGGAACCGCGATGCCGACCCGGAGTTCCATCAGGTGCTTGATGCGCTGCGTCGCCTGCAGCTATCGGAGGCGATCGGCTTCCGGCTCGAAAAGCGCGGGCCGGAGGAAAGCTCACTCATCACCTTTCACGGCAAAAAGCTTACCCCGGCGGTCGAACAGGACAGTCGCTTTCTCCGCACGACGCTCGGCCTCAGGCCGGACGCACGGGAACTGGCGCTGACCTTTGGCGCTGTACCGCGCAACGACCAGGAAGTGGCCCTGCTCACCCGCTCGGCGCTCGAGATTTTGCTTGAACTGGGTGCCAGGGTCGAGGCGCCGGCCAGCGACGTTCAGTCAGGCAGCACCTACCCAACCCTGCCAAGCAGCCCGAACGCCGGTCTTCGCGATCAGCCGCTGGTGGCCATCCACTCCGCCACCGAGCCGCCGGCGGATGCCTTTGTCGCAGTGCATTACCACCAGCACTGGTTCTGGATAGATAACCGCGACTTCCGATCCAAGAGCATCTTCAGCTTCCTGCTCATCGTCATGTCGCTCGCCGAAACCGGCGTAGCGCCACAAGCCCCGGTGATTACCGTGCCGGCCAACTAGCCTGACTAGCCTGGAAAGAATCGTGATGCAAGACAAAACACTACAAATCAAACTCCGCCCCTCGAAGGCCAGCGAAAGCCTGCTTCAAGACGCACCCGATTTCTCGCTGGTCCTGGGCGGGCCGTTGTTTCAACTGCTGCGTCGTGCGCACCTGTCTGATGATGCGCTAAGCCTGGTGCGCCAGCGCATCGCCGTCATGGCCCTCTTTGCCTGGCTACCGCTGCTGATCCTCTCGGCGTTCGAGGGAAAAGCATCCGGCGGGAGCGTGGCCATACCGTTCCTGCAGGACATCGAAGTCCATATGCGTTTTCTGCTCGCCTTACCGCTGCTGATTGCCGCCGAAATGCTGGTGCATCAACGTATGCGCCCCCTGATAAAGCAATTTCTCGAACGCAATCTGATCCCCGAAAACGCGCTGCCGCGCTTTCATGCGGCGATCACGTCCGCCTTTCGGCTGCGCAACTCCCTGAGCGCCGAGGTGCTGCTCATCGCTTTCGTGTATTTGATCGGCGTCCTGGTCGTCTGGCGCCATTACATCGCTCTCGACGCAGCCACGTGGTACGCGACAAGCGCCAGCGACGGTTCGAAGCTATCGCTCGCCGGAATCTGGTTTGGCTACGTCAGCCTGCCACTTTTCCAGTTTCTGTTATTGCGCTGGTATTTCCGCCTGTTTATCTGGACACGTTTTTTGTGGCAAGTCTCGCGTATTGATTTAAGCCTGGTGCCAACACATCCGGACCGCGTCGGCGGGCTCGGCTTTCTGACAAATATTGCTTACGCCTTCGTCCTCCTCGCCCTGGCGCACGGCACGCTGCTTGCCGGAGCGCTGGCCAATCGCATTTTCTTTGTTGGCGCCGCACTGCCACAGTTCAAGTTCGAAATCGCCCTCGTGGTGATTTTCATGCTCTGCCTGGCGCTGGCGCCACTTCTCATGTTCGCGCCACAGCTGGCGCAGGCAAAACGGCTCGGCATGCGCGAATACGGCACCCTGGCTGAGCGCTACGTACGCGAGTTCGATCAAAAATGGCTGCGCGGCGGCGCGCCGGCAGATGAGTCCCTGGTAGGCAGTGGCGACATCCAGTCACTCGCCGATCTGGGCAACAGTCTGGAGGTGATACGAAGCATGCGCATCGCGCCGGTGACAAGAGACGCCATGGTCCATCTCGCAGCGGTAACCCTTCTGCCGATTGTCCCACTGGCGTTGACCATGATGCCGCTGGAAGAGCTCGCCAAAACACTTTTTGGCATCTTGTTTTAGGAGGCGCAATGGCACGCTGGACACTGTGGCTGCTTATCCTCTCCCAATTACTGGCGTCCTGCGGCGGTCCGCGCAACTATGCGGCAAACGAGGCATTCCAGTCTGATCCGCGACACCAAAGAAATTTCCAGGGGCCCGCATCGTCGTTATGCGACGCCGCGCGACGCGCCTTGCTGAGCGACGGCTACGTTGTCACAAGAAGAGACGATCGGAGTATTTTGGGTGGCAAGGAATTTCAGATTGAAGAGAAGCGTCACGCCATTCTGCATCTCTATGTCAACTGCGAACAACGCGCCGGCGGCTCGGTCTTGTTCGTGACGGCTACCGAAGAACACTTCGACGTCAAAACCATTCGCAACACCAGTTCCATCGGTTTTCCCTTGCTCGCCCCCATTTACTCCCGCACGACGAACGAGGCGGATCAACCGGTAAAAATTCAGGGCGAAACGATAACAGAACCGGATTTTTACGACCGTTTTTACCGGGCAGTCCAGCGGGAGCTGTCCTCCTTGCCATAGAGATATTTTGATGGTTCAAACAAAATGAGTTACCTCCAAACCGGTAGCTTGAATACATCAAATCACGTATATCTTTGTCATATTCAAAGCGCTAAAGTTCATTGACTTTTCATGAAATTGCGTACCGACAGGCGACAGACGCGATTCACAAATGACAATACCGGTGACAGAAAAAACCACCCGCGTCCGGCAAGCCGGGCGCATTTTGAACAGCACCCGCTCAGGAGATCCGCATCATGATGAACATTGAACCGCCCCGCCCGCTGCTCAGAGGAAAGAAGGCGCTGGTTGTCGGTATCGCCAATGAATATTCCATCGCCTACGGCTGCGCCAAGGCTTTTCGCGAACTGGACGCCGAACTGGCCATCACCTACATCAACGAAAAATCGAAACCGTATGTCGAACCGCTGGCCAAGGACCTGGGGGCGCCGATCTTCATGCCGCTGGACGTCAGCCAACCGGGTCAGCTTGAAGCGGTGTTCGAGGAAATATCAAAGAAATGGGGGCGGCTCGACATCCTGGTGCACTCCATCGCCTTCGCCCCCAAGGAAGACCTGCAAGGCGGTTTGCTCAACTGTTCGGCGTCAGGCTTTGCCCAGGCAATGGATGTCTCATGCCATTCCTTCATTCGCATGGCCAAGCTGGCAGCCCCGCTAATGGTCGAGGGGGGATCGATGTTTGCCATGAGTTACCACGGCGCGACCGAGGTAGCGCCCAACTACAACGTAATGGGCCCAGTAAAGGCCGCGCTGGAATGCGCCTGTAAATATCTCGCTTACGAACTCGGCCGGCAAGAGATCCGGGTGCATGCGATCTCGCCGGGCCCGCTCAAGACGCGCGCGGCATCCGGGCTGAAAGACTTCGATCTGCTGCTTAACGAGGCGGTACAGCGTGCGCCACTCGGAGAACTGGTGGACATCATGGACGTCGGCTTCACCTGTGCCTTCCTTGCGACACCCTACGCCCGACGCCTGACCGGCAACACCGTCTATGTAGACGGCGGTGTGAACATCATGGCATGACACGGCAAGCGCCAAAAGTGGCCGACGGTAATTATGTGAGTCCCGCGAGCATGCGCGATGCCAGCCAATATGCCGCAAAGGAAACTTTGCGCAACGGCCTCGAGGTGTGTATCCGGGCGGCGCGACCGGATGACTGCGAGCGGGTGATCGAAGCCTTCCATGAGCTCGATCCGGAGTCTGTTTATCTGCGCTATTTCGGGCCAAAGAAGTCTTTTTCCGAGGCGGAAATACAGCGCTTTCGCGAAACCGACTTCAAAACCCGCGTCATACTGCTTTGCACGATCCTGCGCGACGGTCGCGAGATCGTCATCGCGGCTGCCAGCTATGCGCGCGTCGAAGAAAGCGTCGCCGAAATGGCTTTTATCGTCGAAGAGGACTACCACAAACTCGGCATAGCCCGCAGGTTGCTGCACCACCTGGGAGCAATTGCCAGCGAGGCCGGCATCAAAAAATTTATCGCCGAAGTACTGCCGCACAACACCGCCATGATCGGTGTATTCAAGCGCTGTGGTTGGCCAATGAAATCGAAAACGGACGACGGCACGGTACACATCACCCTTGCGCTGGATAGCGCTTGAC
>CAJAHZ010000078.1 GCA_903939665.1 uncultured Pseudomonadota bacterium
CAGTCTTCCCCGAGCGTTGCTCCCCCGATGTCCACCCTCCTCAATCCGCCGCAGCGCGAAGCCATCCGCTATCTCGATGTTCCCGTGCTGGTGCTCGCCGGCGCCGGCTCGGGCAAGACGCGCGTCATCACGCAGAAGATCGCCTACCTGATCGAGGAATGCGGCTTCGAGCCGCGCAACATTGCCGCGATCACCTTCACCAACAAGGCGGCGAAGGAGATGCAGGAGCGCGTCGATAAGCTGCTCAAGGATCGGCCGTCGAAAGGTCTGACGATCTCGACCTTCCACTCGCTCGGCGTACGTATTTTGCGCGAGGAGTCCAAGGCGCTTGGCTACAAGCCGAAGTTCACGATTTTTGACGCCAACGATTGCTTCGGTATCGTCTCCGAACTGGCCGGCAGCGTCGACAAGGCGACCATCCGCAAGCTGCAGAGCGTGATTTCCAACTGGAAGAATGCGCTGGTGTCTCCCGATTTTGCGCTGAAGACCGCGCAGGATGAAACCGAAGCGCTCGCCGCACGCGCCTACGCCAGCTATTCGGCAACGCTGAAAGCCTATCAGGCGGTCGATTTCGACGATCTCATTTCACTGCCGGTCGAACTCTTCGAGAATCACCCGGAAATTCTCGGCAAGTGGCAGAACCGTCTGCGCTACCTGCTCGTTGACGAATATCAGGACACCAACGCCTGCCAGTACAAGTTGCTCAAACTGCTGGCCGGGCCGCGCGCCGCGTTTACCGCAGTGGGCGACGACGATCAGGCGATCTACGGCTGGCGCGGGGCTGACATCGAGAATCTGCGCGGCTTGCCGCGCGATTACCCGAACCTTAAGCTGATCAAGCTGGAGCAGAACTACCGCTCGACGGTGCGTATCTTGAAGGCGGCGAACGCGCTGATTTCGCACAACGAAAAATTGTTCGACAAGAAACTGTGGTCCGACCTTGGCCACGGCGACCCGATCACCGTCACCGTCTGCAAGGACAACGAGCGGGAAGCCGAGTCGGTGGTGATGAAGCTGCAGGCGCACAAGTTCGAGCACCGCGGCCAGTTTCGCGACTATGCCGTGCTTTATCGCGGCAACTTTCAGGCACGCGCGCTGGAGCAGTTTCTGCGCGATCAGCGCGTTCCCTACCTGCTTTCCGGCGGCCAATCGTTCTTCGACAAGGCCGAAATCAAGGACATTACTTCGTACCTGCGCCTGCTCGCCAACAGCGACGATGATCCGGCCTTCATCCGCGCCGTCACTACGCCCAAGCGCGGCGTCGGCGGCAGCACGCTGGAGGCACTTGGCACCTACGCCGGCGAGCGGCACATTTCGCTATTTGCCGCTGCTTTCGAGCAAGGCTTTGCACACCGGGTGCAGCCACGCCAACTGGAGCCGCTGATCGAGTTCTGCGAGTTCATCAACCGCATGGAATATCGTGCAGTCAAGGAGCCTGCCGCGCAAGTAATGCCTGATCTGTTGACCGCCATCGGCTATGAAGCCTGGCTTTACGATCATGACGAGCCGCGTGCGGCGCAGGTCAAGTGGGGCAATGTCACCGAGTTCTCGAACTGGCTGGTCAAGAAAGGCGAGGAGGAGGAGAAGACGCTGATTGATCTGACGCAGACTATCGCACTGATCAACATGCTCGACAAGAAGGACTCAGACCTGGATGCGGTGCAGCTTTCGACGCTGCACGCCGCCAAGGGGCTGGAGTTCAAGCACGTCTTCCTGATCGGCATCGAAGAGGGCGTGCTGCCGCACCGCGAATCGCAGGGCCCAGACAAGATCGAGGAAGAGCGCCGCCTGATGTATGTTGGCATCACCCGCGCGCAGCGTTCGCTACATCTCACCTACTGCGAGAAGCGCAAACAGGGCAAGGAGCTGATCCCCTGCGAAGCCTCGCGTTTCATCGGTGAAATGGGCAAGGAGGATCTGCGTTTCTCCGGCGGCAGCGCCGAGAGCGCGCCGGATAAAGCCGGCGGGTCGTCGCGCCTTGAGGCGATGAAGGCGATGCTCGCCAAGCCGAAGTAGACCGACACCGGTGCGTCACATGGCGTTACTTCAATTGCTTATTGTTCAGGGAGTAAATGGGGCTTGTTTTCCTTGAGCCAGGTGAACAGGGTTTGGCGTAAACCAACGGCCGTGTCGACCAAAGCGCGTAATTCGGCTTCAGATGGGTTGAATGAGCCGTCATACAATCCAGCAGCGCGCTGTTTTCGAAATTCGTCCAGGGTGCGAATGTGTTCTTTGGGGAACCCTATGGTTGTCGGTAAGGTTTGGAGTGCCATGACGTGATGACCACCTTTGGAATCAGGTCGAAGCCCGTGCGCGCGTAACGCGGCAAGTCCGCACTGCAGGAGTGCCTCGTAGGCAACGTCAAAACGGGTATCAAGGCTGATCGAACTGCTTAGACAATCTGCTAATTTGGCATCTATTTTCCCCAGAAAGCGCGCGATTTCAGCCGAGTCAGTGGGCTCTTGTTGTAGCCCACGCCCGAGCAATGTCTCTAAAACCATCCCATTCTCCTTTTACGATCAATAACGGACCAGCGATAACACCGCAGGTAAAGCGATCACCCTCATTAAGCCGGCGGCGTAATTCCGTTTCATGGAAAAGGCGGGGGCTGATCTCTCGCCCTAGCCGGGTTTCGACCGATGCCATAACGGAAACAAGTTTGTTGAACTCGACCTCCCCAACCACGATGAGGTCGATGTCGCTTTCCCCGTGATTGCTTCCTTTGGCTATGGAGCCGTATATCGCTGCGTGCGTGATCTGCGCGCCCAAGGTGTCGAGCGCTGTGGCGATAACGATGGGCATCCCGCAAGTTTTTTCGACCAGACTGCGAAGTTCGGGGAAAACGGGGTTTCCCGTATTGGCGCGATAATTCGTCCGGTTTCCGTCTGGTTCGCGCAGTACCAAGTCAGCTTCGACCAATTGAGCCAATTCATGCTGTAGCGGCCCAGTCCCGATTCCAGTCAGGCGTGATAACTCACGCATGAAAAAGCTGCGTTCGGGTTGTTGAAAAAGCGTTGTCAGTACGGCTTGACGCGCTTTTCCGAAAAGGGTGGATGCGACCTTGTCCATAATAGATCCATTGTCGAGACCGATTGGTCTTGATTATAGATCAATTGATCTCAGTGATGGATAAAGCCATGGCTGCCCGGCAGAAGCAGCTTGCAGCCGGCGCGTCACACAGCGTTACGCTGCGTTACCCAATGATTGACATCCATCCCACAACCCCTCGCGTTAATGCTAGCAAGGCCGGATCGAAACGAATTGATCGAACGACCAGCCGAGCTACAAACCCAAATTAACGTCAGGAGATAATCATGTTGAAGAACCTCGTTGCAATCGCTATCGCCGCCGCTTTCAGTACCGCTGCTTTCGCTCAGGCACCCGCTGCCACCACGACCAAGCCGGTTGAAGCCGCCAAGCCGGCAGTGGCAGCTCCCGCCGCCGTGACGTCTGCCAAGGCTGACGTCAAGGTCGAAGAGAAGAAGGTTGAAGCCGCGCCGGAAGTGAAGAAGGAAGCAGCGAAGGCCGAAAAGAAGCCGCATCATGCCAAGCACCACGATGCGAAAACGGCAGAAGCCGCGCCGGCTTCCGCTGACAAGCCTGTAGAGAAGCTGGCCGAAGCCAAGAAGCTTGAAACGACTCCGGCACCGGCTGCTGTTACGGCAGCCAAGAAGTAATACCGGGAGCGATCCCGCCCCGAACCGTCCAAACGTTCGGGACAAAAAATGGAGGCCGATTGGCCTCCATTTTTTTCGCCACGGGCTGAACTGTTTCTGTTTACTTGGCCAGACCGGTCAGATGCGCTACTGCTGCCTTAATTTCTGCATCAGTCAGATCAGCACCACCACCCTTCGGCGGCATCGCGCCCTTGCCGCCCGTCACGCTTTTGATCAGCGCGGCCATACCGGTCG
>CAJAHZ010000079.1 GCA_903939665.1 uncultured Pseudomonadota bacterium
CGCCTGCTCCTTCTGGTGCGCCATCGCCGCGTCAAATGCGGCACTGTCGACAGTCACGCCGCGCTCACGGCAAATGTCTGCGGTCAGATCCAGCGGGAAGCCGAAGGTATCGTGCAACTTGAAAGCCGTCGTGCCATTGAATACCCCATTGCCGCCCAGCGCCGCAAGTTCGCCTTCAAGGATCGCCATACCGTGCTCGATCGTCTCAAAGAAGCGCACTTCTTCCTGACGCAGGATATCGGTAATGCGTGGCTGCCCAGCGACCAGCTCGGGATAGGCCTCGCCCATTTCCACGACGAGATCCGGCACCATCTTGTGGAAGAAAGCAGCGCGAGCGCCGAGCTTGTAACCATGGCGAATAGCGCGGCGGATGATGCGGCGCAGAACATAACCGCGACCTTCGTTGCCCGGAATCACACCATCGGCAATCAGGAAAGAACAGGCACGGATGTGATCGGCGAGCACCTTGAGCGAAGGGCTGTTCAGGTCAGCGCTCGACGTTTCGCGGGCGGCGGCGGCAATCAGCCGGGTGAACAAGTCAATTTCGTAATTGGCATGCACGTGCTGCAAAACGGCAGAGATGCGCTCCAGCCCCATGCCGGTGTCGACCGACGGTTTGGGCAGCGGATGCATGACGCCGGCTTCATCGCGGTTGAACTGCATGAAGACGTTGTTCCAGATCTCGATGAAACGATCACCGTCTTCGTCAGGTGAGCCCGGTGGGCCGCCCGGAATGTGTTCGCCGTGATCGAAGAAAATCTCGGTGCAGGGGCCGCAGGGGCCGGTATCGCCCATCATCCAGAAATTGTCGGAAGCGTATCGCGCGCCTTTGTTGTCGCCGATGCGGATAACGCGCTCGACCGGCACACCGATTTCTTTCGTCCAGATGTCGTAGGCCTCATCGTCCTCGGCATAGACCGTGATCGTCAGTTTATCGGCCGGCAATTTGTAGACGTCAACCAGCAATTCCCAGGCGTATTTGATCGCATCGCGCTTGAAATAATCGCCGAACGAAAAGTTGCCGAGCATTTCAAAAAACGTATGGTGACGCGCCGTATAGCCGACGTTCTCGAGGTCGTTGTGCTTGCCGCCGGCACGCACGCATTTTTGCGAGGTGGTGGCGCGGTTATAAGGGCGCTTGTCGAAACCGAGAAAGACATCCTTGAACTGGTTCATCCCGGCGTTGGTAAAGAGCAAGGTCGGGTCCTCGTGCGGCACGAGCGAACTGGAAGCCACGATCTGGTGGCCCTTGGATTCAAAGAACTTGAGGAACTTCTCGCGGATTTCGGCGCTTTTCATCGTCGTATTGCCTCGTTGGCTGCGGAATGCACAAAGGCGGCATTTTAGCAGGAAAAACAAAGCCCGCCGGGGCATGGCGCACGGCGGGCTTGGTTCTGCCAGGCAATTAAAATCAGTGTTTTTTACCCCTATTCGGATGATCATTTTTGCCGTCATGATTCAGACCATGCTGATGGTCATGCTTCTCGCGCGCAATCTTTTGGCTCTGATTGTTCTGTGCCTGCTGCAAACGCTCGCGCTCCTTCGGCGTCACCTTGCCATCGGCCTTGGCCTTGTCTTCCATTTTTTGCACATGGCCC
>CAJAHZ010000080.1 GCA_903939665.1 uncultured Pseudomonadota bacterium
AGCAGTCGCCCGCAACAACCTTTTCTTCATACCTCCCGAGTTGATTCAGCGCCACACGCCGCGCCTGCTCGACGGCGCTGAATTGCTTTGTCAGCACCTTGAGACGACGCGTAACAGACGGTCGGGGAAATAAGGCGCTATACGCGTAGTTTCGGAGTCAGGCGGTTATCGTTTTGGGCGAATGCAATGGTTTGGATTAGAAGGCCACTGCCGCATCAGAAGCAAATGGCCTGGTCCATTCTTGCCTCGAACCGTTGTGCTGGCGAGCGCGCCACAAGCGACGTAGTTGCTTGCGTCGACTTAAAATCGGCGGTAACGACTGTTTTCAGATTCGAGTTGGCGGAGGTATGCTTTGTCTTTTGCAAGACGGCTTTGAGCTTCAGATTGTTGTTGGCGCCGGACATTCTCTTCCTGACGCGCCTGAGATTCCGACTCCCTGCGCACGCGCTCTTCCGCATTCGCGTTGGCTTGCGTAATCTGTGCGCCTTGCCGGCGCGCCGCTTCTATCTCGTATTGTTGTTGTCGTTCTTGTCGTTGCTGTTCGAGGCGGCTTTCCTTGGCTGCTCGAAGTTCTGCTTGAAGCTCTGCTTGCTCCGCTCTTTGGGACGCCGCCAGGACTTCTGCTGCGAGGGCGCGCTCTTTCTCAATAAATGCCGCCTCTTTGTCTTTTGAGTATTTGTTGTAACCAAAACCACAAACCCCAATCAACAAGCCGGCAAACAGCAGCTTTTTGATTGGAGAGCTGCCTCCGTCGTCATAAATAACGGTGCCTGAAGATGCGTCGGCATCTGCTAAGGTCTTGTCGTAACGGAGTCGACGAGCCGGTTCGGATAAGGTCGAAAACGCCTCGTTAAGAACTATTCGTGCATTTGTCGCATCCGGGTCAGTATCGACGATTTTTGCGGAAAGCCGTTGATAAGAAGAGAGAATCGCCTCTGGGCTCGCCGTCTTGCTAAGTTCAAGCAGATCGTAAAGTGTCTTTTTCACCCGGAACCTCACCCAATGCAGAAGAAATATTATCGCGGCATTGTCACATAACCGATAAACATTGAAAAGTGAATAGTTATTGGTTATTTGTTCACGGATCTTCTGCAATAGCGCCTCGTTCGTTTCAACGTTTATCTTCCGCCGCATCGGTTGAGCGCTGCTCCCCGGCCTTGATGCTGGCGTCAAGTTTTTGCGTCAGTTGTGCGGCTGTTTCCTTTGCCTGCTTCGCCTGTTCGGCCTGTAGTTTGGCTGTGGTGGCGGTGGCGACGGCGACGTCAGCACCGCAGGCGGTGAGCGACAGGCATAGGGCGGCAACAATAAACGGGCGCATGGCTTTCCTCTTCAGGCAGGGGGTTGGTGATTCAGTCATCCGAACTGTAGCGCATCATTGGCAGGTTAGCCGTCTTTGGAACCGCGCTCAGCCCTGTCTGTCGAATGGGCTATGCTGTATCAGGCTGAAATGATGTTCAATAAGGGGTTGCCATGTTCAAGCAAGCTTTTGTCGCAGTGCTGCTCTGCCTTGTCGCAATCGGTGTGCGCGCTGATGTTGTGAATATTGATAATGTTGAACTGGCGCGTCTCGCGGCCAGCGGTGTTGCGGTGATTGATATCCGCACTGCGCCGGAGTGGAAGGAAACCGGTGTCATTCCGGGCAGTAAATTGATGACTTTTTTTGATGAAAACGGGCAGTCGGATCCCCCCGCCTGGTTGACGAAGTTGAAGGCGGTGGTCAAGCCTGAGCAGCCGGTGATTCTGATCTGCCGCAGCGGCAACCGCACGCGAGCGGCAACACAGTTTCTGGCGCAGCAGGCTGGTTACAGGACCGTCTATAACGCGAGCACGGGCATCAACTCGTGGGCCAGGGAAGGCCGACCCTTGGTGCCGGCATCCAGCGCGGTGGCAACTTGTGCGGCGGGGGCTCGTTGTTGAGCCTGCTCCTAACTGTGAACTCGCTTAGCGCTTGCCCCACAACGCAGCGAGGAAGGCCCTGAGCTTCGCCGTGAAGCCAAGTTTTTCATCGGACAGGGTCTCGAGGAAGTCGGAGAGACGTTTCGATCGGGAAATGGCGAATAGCACGAACGCGGTGAATACGCCGGTTGCCACGAGTCCATGCAGCAGCCTCTCGCCCAGCGTTCCTTCGGCAAACGCGATGATGTTCATGCCGAAGTAGCCGGTGGTGACGGTGGCGATCAGGCCGAGGATGGTAATAACGGTCAGCCGGACGACGGTGTTCGATTGCCGGCGCTGGGAGTCGCTGTCGAGGTAGAGGCTCATTTCCCTGATTTCGTCCCGCACATCGACGTAGAGTTCGTCGTTGCGCAAGTGATTCGAGCAAAGTCGGAACATGGCCTGCACGTGCGGGCGCTCAGAGAGTTCGTGAAACCAGTAACGGTGCGTGAAGCGCAGGAAGGTTTCGAAATTGGCGCGGATTCGCCGCTTGAAGCGGCGCACCGACACCTCGTTGTGAATGTCGAGATCGTTCACCGCGTCGACGAGAACTTCTGAAAACACCAGCAGCGATGCCCGGTGCAGGTGCGAGATCAGAAAAACGAGAAAGTACTGGTGGCGGAATTGCGCCAGTACGCCGCGCTCGGAATCCGAAAAAAATGGCGAAGCCGCATCGCCGATAACGAGGAAGGCATTGCCGGTGCACACAAAGCGGGTGTTTGGCCCGGCTGCGCTATCGGTCCAGAAGCGATCCTGGCAGTAGCGTTTCTCAAATTCAACAACGGCGGGTTCATTGACCGGCAGGGCCTCGTTGGGGTGCAGCATGGTGGATAGCCCGGTGCGCACCCAATCTTCGCGGCTCAGCTTGCGCGGTTGATTGACGGCGAGAAAGGCCATTACCGGCATCCGGTGATATTCGATCAGCCGGTAGCGCAACTCGCCGATTTCATCCGAATGCGCCAGCACGAGGGGGCGCAGCAGGCAGGCCCAATGCTCTGAAATGCAAGGGCTGCGATGCTGGCAAACAAAACCCAGATACTTGTCTCGATGCGCCGCATCCGATTTTGCGATCACCTGCCCGTCGGCGTCGAGCCACTCAGCCAGATAGACGTTGTGCAAGCCATCGCCGCCTTCTTCCCAGCCGGACGGGTAAGCGCGGCCAAAGCGGAAGAGGACATCGCGCACCTGATCGAGCGGCAAATTTTCTCCGCGTACTTCGACGTTGAGTTGAACGAGATCGAGGTCGTGAAAAAAATACAGGTCGACGTGAACGATCTCCAGTTCGATCGGCGCCTGGCCTTTGCGCAGCGTCAGACGTAGCCGGACAATATCTTTGCGGCGAAACACGCGCATCGGCGAGTCTCCCGCCGGGTCTTCCGGGGCGCCGTGGCGCGATCGGCCTTCGCCATAGAGAAAGCGTTGCACATAAGGCAGGAAGGAGACGAACTCCCGGTAATGGCGTTCCTTGAAGTGGCTTGGATCGTCGGTGAATTCATCGTCGATCCGCCGCCATGGATGACCGTCCTTCTGCGCGCCGAAAACTTCCCAGTGCCTTCCGCCAGACGCGTCGGAGGACAAGGGCTCGAGTTGCAGGGGCCAGATCAGGCTGGCATGAAACAAGCGAACGTGTCCGTCGTCCTGGTCGGCGCTGATGGTTTCTGGCATGAAATTTCCCTCTGCTGGTCGCGCTTCGGCAAGATTTTGGTTTGGGCTGCAGGATGCCGGGCATTGTGCGCTGAATTGCTCGTGGCGAATAGTTGTTGCGCGCTGCTATTGAGAGCGCACCGAACGCCAGGGATTCGGCCCGCGATCAGCGCAGAGAGGCCTTGTGTTGCCGGATTTCAGTAGGCTGTTGGCGTCGTCTGGGCGTTTTCCGGCCAGCGATTCTCGAACAGCACTTGCGCCAGATCGAGACGCTTGCCCCAGCCGGCGTCTTCGAACATCGGTCGCGGGTAGAAGGCCGGTACGTGGCCGATGCACAAGATGCCCAGCGGGTGTGCACCTTGCGGCAGGCCGAGCAGGTCGCCAAGCGCTTGCGGTTCGAAGAAGGATACCCAACCGAGCCCGACCCCTTCGGCGCGTGCGGCCAGCCACATGTTCTGGATAGCGCAGCCGACCGAGGCGATGTCCATTTCGGGTAGTGTGCGGCGACCGATAATGTGTTGCTCGCGGCCTGGCATGAGGGCGACGACCAGCACCTCGGCGCAGTCGCGGATGCCTTCGATCTTTACCTTGAGGAATTCGTCGTTGCGCGAGGGTAGCGCCGCGGCAGTGCGCTTACGCTCGGCATCCACCTGCTTGTGCATGCTCTCGCGCAGTGCGGGATTGCTGACACGGATGAAGCGCCACGGCTGCATGTAACCGACTGACGGCGCGAGGTGCGCGGCGAGCACCAGTCGTTCGATCAGGCCATCGGGTAGCGGCTTGGCGTCTGATGCAGGCAGAAAGTGGCGCATGTCGCGACGTTCGCGCAAGGCGCGCCAGAGGGCGGCAATCTCGGCATCGCTGTAACGGTGGTCTTGATCAGGCATGTCTGGCCTCGATTAAGCAAGAAACAGTCGGGCGGTGGCTTCCGGGTTGGAGGGAAAGTAGAGGTGCAGGTAACTCGCGGTCAGCCGCTGGCGGCGATAAACGCTTTCGCCGTCCAGGCCATCGGGTCGGCAAGCCCGCGCCAGTGCGGCAAGCGGCGTTTCGGCGTGCGAGTAGTGGAAGGTGTGGCCGCGCAGCCGCCCTTCAGGCAAATCGATTTCCTGCAGGCCCAGCGCGGCGAGCTTTTTCTGCATTCTGACCTGCCCCGGCAGCAGACCGCCAACGGCATGGCAGTGGCCGTCGATATCGACCAGTGTGTCGAACAGCGCCATCATGCCGCCGCATTCGGCGAGCAGCGGCTTGCCTGCGGCCACGTGAGCGGCCAGCGATGCCCACAGGGGGCGATTGCCGGCGAGTGTTTCGGCGTGCAGTTCGGGGTAGCCGCCGGGCAACCAAACGGCATCGCAACTAGGCAGTGCGCCGCCATCAAGTGGCGAAAAGTATTCGAGACGTGCGCCGAGCGCGGCAAGGCAGTCGAGGTTGGCCGGGTAGAGGAAACAGAAAGCGGCATCGCGCGCGACGGCGATGGTTTTGCCGGCAAGCAGCGGCGGGATTGTTGGCGCGCCGGTCAAGGCGAAATCGACCGGCGGCGGCAGTGCCGCGGCTGCGGTCGTCGCCAGCAGGTCGGCCATACGCTCGATACGCTGCGTGAGATCGGCAATTTCAGACGCTGGCAGCAGGCCGAGATGGCGCTCCGGCAGGGCGGCACCGGTGTCGCGCGGCAGGTGGCCGTACCAGGCGATGTCGGGTGGCAGGCTGCTGGCCAGCAACTCGGCATGGTAGGCACTGTCGATATGGTTGGCCAAGGCCGCGATGACTGGTGTTCCCGGGCGGAAGTGCTTGAGCCCGTAAGCGATGGCGCCGAAGCTGGTGGCCATCGCCGAGCCGTCGATTACGGCGAGGACAGGCAAGCCGAGGCGTGCGGCGAGTTCGGCGGCCGACGGTTCTCCGTCGTAGAGCCCCATCACCCCTTCGACGAGAATCAGGTCGGCATCGCGTGCCGCTTCTGCCAGCCGCCATTTGGCGTCGGTTTCACCGCACATCCACAGGTCGACGTTGTAGCAGGGCGCGCCGCTGGCGATGGCGTGGATCTGCGGATCGAGAAAGTCCGGGCCGCATTTGAAGACGCGAACCTTGCGGCCTTGCCGGGCGTGCAGACGGGCGAGTGCCGCGACAACCGTCGTCTTGCCCTGCCCGGAGGCCGGTGCGGCGACCAGCAGCGCAGGGCACGCGACCATTACCACTCCAGTCCCGGCATGCCTTTGACGCCGGCCTGGAAGGCGTGTTTGACGAGCGCCATTTCGGTGACGGTATCGGCGGCTTCGATCAGCGCGTCGGGTGCGCCGCGACCGGTGATGATGACGTGCTGCATTGGCGCGCGGGCGGCCAGTGCAGCAAGCACCGGCGCGGTGTCCAGCCAGCCGTATTTCAGCGCGTAGGTGAATTCGTCAAGTACGACGAGGCCTATTCCAGGATCGGCAAAATAGCCACAAGCCAATTCCCACGCGGTACGCGCCGCCGCAGCGTCACGCGAACTGTCCTGCGTTTCCCAGGTAAAACCTTCGCCCGAGACATGCCAGTTCAGGCAACCGGGAGTCGTCTGCGCAACGCGGCGGTAAAAGCCTTCTTCACCGGTATCGGATCTTCCTTTGACAAACTGGATGACGGCTACCTTCATGTCGTGGCCGAGTGCGCGGGCCACCACGCCGAACGCGGCAGAAGATTTGCCTTTGCCGTTGCCGGTGTTGATCACCAGTACGCCGCGCTCTTCCTGCGCAGCGGCGATCTTTTCGTCGATCACCGCTTTTTTGCGCGCCATGCGCGTGTGGTAGCGGGCTTCCTTGTCCTGGTCTTCGGCCATGCGGCTTCTCGCTTAAAGGGGGATGAAGCTGATTCGGCCATCGCATTCGACGGCCTGCAGCGGGTATTGGTAGAGCGCCGACAGGCGTTCGGCTGTCAGGATCTCTTTGGCCGGCCCACTTTCGGTCGTGCCATCGCCGTGGATGAGCAAGGCACGGTCGCAAAAGCGCCAGGCAAGGGCGGGCTCGTGCAGGACCATGGCCACGCCGGCGCCGCAATCGCGAGCCGCGCCGGCAAATAGTTCGAGCATGGCAATCTGGTGCTTCAGATCGAGGTGGGCAATCGGTTCGTCGAGCAGAAAAAGCCGCGGCGCCTGCGTCAGCAAGGTGGCGATCGCCAGCCGCTGGCGCTCGCCTCCGGATAGGGTTTGCACGTCGCGCTGTTCAAATTCGGCAAGATCAACTGCCGCCAACGCCTGACGGACAATTTTTGCATCCGCCGCAGACTCCCAGTCCCAGCGGGCCAGATGCGGGTGACGCCCGACCAGCGCGGTTTCCAGCACGGTCGAGGCGAAGGCGTCGCCGCGTGCCTGTGGCAGCCAGCCGCGAACCAGCGCGCTCTGGTGCGGACCGAGTGCCGCATAGCTGCTCCCATCGAGCAGTACCTCGCCAGACTGTGCGTTGCGTAGCCCGGCCAGCACCGAGAGCAGTGTCGATTTACCCGCGCCGTTGCGTCCGAGGATGGCCAGCCGCTCGCCGGCTTGCAAGGTCAGGTCGAGATCGCGGCAAACAGAATGGCCGCCGATGCTGACGGTGAGTTTGCAAATTTCGAGCAGGGGCGCGATGGTCGTCATCAGCGCCTCGCCCGTGTGTCGCGCGTCAGCAGGTAGAGAAAAACCGGGACGCCGATCAGCGCGGTGAGCACGCCGACCGGCAGTTGTTGCGGGGCGACGATGGTGCGCGCCAGCGTGTCGGCGATCACCAGCAGGCTGCCGCCGGCAAGCACCGACGCGGGCAGCAACAGCCGCTGGTCGTTGCCGGTGGCGAGGCGCACCAGATGCGGAACGATCAGGCCGATAAAGCCAATCGAACCAGCGTGCGTGACTGCGGCGGCGGTGGCCAGTGAGGCGACGATATAGACGCCGCGGCGCAGGCGACTGACCGCAACGCCGAGCGTTTGCGCCGTATCGGCACCGCGCGCCAGCAGATTGAGTTCGCGCGCGAAAGGCAGGGAAACAAGCAGCGCAAGCGCAAGGATGCCGAGCGCGAGGCGCGGATCGCTGGTTTGCGAGAGATCGCCCATCAGCCAGAAAAGCATGCCGCGCAACTTGTGCTCGGGGGCGATGGAAAGCATCAGCGCGACGACCGCGCCACAACCGGCAGCGACGATGACACCGGTGAGCAGCAGGCGCGTCTGCGTCCAGCTGCCGTCGCCGTGCGCCAGGCCAAAGACGAGCAGCATGGTGCCGAGCGCGCCGAGAAAGGCGAAACCGTTGACGCCTGCGACGGATAGGCCGAAAAGTATGGCCAGCATGGCGCCAACGCCGGCCCCGCCGGATATGCCAAGAACGTAGGGGTCGGCCAGCGGGTTGCGCAGCAGTATCTGCAACAGCGCTCCGGCGAGCGCCAGCAGCCCGCCGCAGGCAAAGCCGGCCAGCGCACGCGGCAGGCGCAGCTTGCGCACCACATCGCCGGCGACGCCGCCGCCCTCGTTGAACAGCGACGAGAAAACCTCGGTCGCGCTGACCGCAATGCTGCCCACCATCAGCGCCAGCACAACGCTCAGCAGCGCTAGCCCGATGAGGGTGGCGAGGATGAGCAGGGCGCGGCGGCGAGTGGGCATGGGGGCGTGTTACTTGGGTGTGTAGCGCAAGCCAACGAACAGGGTTCGTCCCGCAGTTGCGTAGTCCTGTCTCAGTTCATACTCCCGATCAAAGATGTTTCCTGCCTTGGCAAACAGCGTTAAGTCATGATCCAGGCGATAGTCTGCCCGTAGCGAAACCGTCGCATAGCCACCCAGTTTCTGCGTATTGGCCGCATCGTTGTAGCGCGACCCGGAAGCCAGCATATCCGCCCCCCAAGTGAGTTGTCCAAGCCGGTGGTCAAAACCTACCGCGCCGTGGTGTTTGGATCGGAGGATCAGTTGCCTGCCGGTCGTATCGTCCGTATGGTTTTGCAGATCGGCACTGGCGCGCAGCGTGATGCTGCCCATGATGTGGCGGCCAGTCAGCGTTGCCCCCTCAAGGCGCGCCTTGCTGACGTTGTTCGGGTGCCAGGAGAAGTTGAACGGGTCAGACGGATCATCTGGGCGCCACTGGATCAGGTTGTCGATATTGTTGCGATAAAGGGTAATAGAAGCATTCGTTAAGGCCGTTTCGTAGTTGAGTCCGATTTCCTTGTTGCGGGAAGATTCCGGCTTCAGATTCGGATTGCCGCCACCAAACAGCGGACTGTCCGGGAAGTACAGGTCGTTGAAGCTGGGTGCCTTAAAGCCGGTTGCCAACGATGCGCGTCCGCGCCATTGGTCGTTGATCTGGTAGCCGTAAGCGGCGCCGCCTGTTGTTTTGTTGCCAAACTGGGAGTTTCTGTCACTGCGCGAATTGAGCTGCAACCGGTGGTTGCCAAGGCTCCCCGTCCAGCCGCCGAGCAGCGAGTGGATGGTGCGTTCCGTTGCAGTGTAAGTGTCTGATGTATCGATGGTTTGACGGAGCGATTCGGCGGCCAGCAGCAATGAGCCAAGAGGTAGTTTGATGTCATTCTGCCAAACAGCCTGATCCTGATGGGTCTTGAAATCAGAGTGTGCTGTGGGACTCCAGTTGTCGGTACTGTCGTCGGTCGATCGCCCAACGCGCAGCAAACTTGTCCAGTTTGAAGTGATGCGGTTTTTTGAATAGGCCGCGTAACTTTCGATGGTGGTTTTTGACCGGAAGTCAAAATCGGTTCGGGGGTTGAAGAATGCGTCGTAATAAGCGCCGTCATAATGATTGCTGCTACGGCTGTGGAATGCCTGCACGCCGACTTCGTGCCCGGAGGCGATATCGACGGAGATTTGTGCAGAAACGTTCAGGTTGTCGTAGCCATCTTTGTCTTTGTTGTACTGCCCGTTGGTGCGGTTGCTGATCGAGTTAAATCCATTGCTGTCGACCGTTCCGACGCGGAGGCTGTAGTGGAGGGCTTTGGCTTGCCCGCTAACGCCTGCGTTGGCTTCCTTGGTTCCGTAGCTGCCTGTCGCGAATTCAGCGCTTATTTTTGCATCGCCTTCACCGCGGCGGGTGAACACCTGAATCACGCCGCCGATGGCATCCGAACCGTAAAGCGACGAAGCGGAGCCCCTGAGGATTTCGATGCGCTCAATTTGCGAAAGGGGAATCGCGGAGACGCTCGGCTCGCCAAGCGTCGCCGAACCAACGCGCATACCGTCGACGAGCAGCAAGGTATGTCCTGCGTTGGCGCCACGAATATAGATGCTCGAGGAAGAGCCCGGGCTACCGAGGGAGGAGAACTCGATGCCGCCTTCCTGAGACAGCAGTTCGCCGAGCGTCTGAAGTGAGCGTGCTCTTTCGATATCTTCCCGGGTCAGGACCGAAACATCGCTTAGCAGTTCGTTGGCTCTTGTCGGCTGGCGGGTCGCGGTGACAACGACTTGCGCAAGTTCCGCATCGGCGGCGAAAGGCGTGTTCGAGAACAGTGCGGTGATTAAGGTTGTGACGATTGCCGCAGCAGGCGCGCGGTTTTTGTTTGAATGCATGGAACTCTCCCTGTTGCCGACAAGCGTCCCCGCAAGTCGACGAGCTGGTAAATGGAACTGCTCTGGGGAGAATCCGAACGGGACGAGCGCGAGTGCTTGAAGGTGACCGCAAGCTGCGCCGTGCAGTCCATGACCGCTTCCCCGCGGCACTTCCGCTAATGTGTGCGAAGGCCGGTATCCGGGCT
>CAJAHZ010000081.1 GCA_903939665.1 uncultured Pseudomonadota bacterium
AAAACCCACCTGCTCCTGCGCCTGATCATTGCTGTCGAGCTGCTGCATGGCATGCTTGGCGTCGACGACGGTAATCACCGCATCGAGCAGGTAGCGCGTCGACATCACTTCGTCGATGAAAAAGGTCTGCGCGACTGGCGCCGGGTCGGCCAGACCGGTGGTCTCTATGATCACGCGGTCGAAGTGCAGCGTGCCGGCGGCGCGTTTGTCGGCCAGTTCGCCGAGGATGCGGATCAGGTCGCCGCGCACCGTGCAGCAGATGCAGCCGTTGTTCATCTCGATGATCTGTTCGTCACCGGAGAGCAGCAGTTCATTGTCGATGCCGACTTCGCCAAACTCATTTTCGATCACGGCGATTTTTTCGCCGTGGCGTTCGGAAAGAATGCGGTTGAGCAGCGTTGTTTTCCCGCTGCCAAGAAAACCAGTGAGTATGGTCACCGGGATCGGCGCGTCGAGTTGCACGTTCATGCCGGCTGGTCCGCACAGGTGGCGCAGCGACCGCGCAAATCCAGATCCATGCGCGACAGCGAGAAACCATCGGGCAGGCGCGGTGGCGTCGGCGGTGGCGCATCAAGGCAAAAAACCCGACCGCAGAAGTCGCAGCGGAAGTGCGTGTGCGCTTGATGCTCGCCGGCGACAGCGACCGAAAAACGAAAGACGCCGCGCGCATCGGTGCTCTTGTGCGCCAGTCCACACTCGACCAGCCAGTCGAGCACGCGGTAAAGCGTGACCCGATCAAGTGCCACGGCGCCAAGCGCCAGTTCAATGTCGTGATGCGTCAGCGCCGCCGGTGCGTTGAGCAGGATCTGCAGCACCCGGATGCGCGCTGGCGTGGCGCGTGCGCCGGCGCTGCGAATCTGTGCAGCGATGACGGTGCTTTCGCTCGGCGTTGCGGTAGAAGAGGGGGCAGGAAGGTGCATCGACGGTGATTAGAGCATAGGCGGAACGCAGATGCAACGTTGTTGCAAGTGCGTCATTGCCAGCAAAAACTGGTGCGCCGTGGACGTCGGTGTAAGGATTCTCTGGTTGCCACGACAAATGTTCAGCAGCGGCGGTTTGTGCAACAGCCGTTGAACTACCGGCGCACGATGAACACCAATCAAGACACGCCGGACTTTCACCCTCTTTACGGAGCGCATCATGGATCGTCGTCAATCACTGAAATGGCTGTTTGGACTGTTTGTCCTGCCGGCAACGGCCGCCTGGTCAAAAGAGGGAGCCAATATGACACTGGTCAAATCAAAAGCTGAGTGGGCAAAGCTGTTGCCGCCCGATGCCTATCGCGTGCTGTTCGAGGAAGATACCGAGCGTTCCGGAACGAGCCCGCTCAATCAGGAAAAACGCGATGGCAGCTTTGTTTGTGCGGCATGCAACCAGCCGTTGTTTGACAGTTCCCGAAAATACGAGAGCGGTACCGGCTGGCCAAGCTTTTGGGAGCCATTGCCCAACGCCGTCGCCACCAAGACCGATTTCGGCTTGATCTACCCGCGCACCGAATATCATTGCAGCCGCTGCGGCGGGCATCAGGGGCATGTGTTCAATGATGGACCGAAGCCGACCGGCAAGCGCTATTGCAACAACGGCGTTGCGCTGAAGTTTGTCTCGCGTGCCGACAAATTGCCGGAGCTGCGGACATGATCGCGAAAAAACTGTTCGGCGTATTCTGCGCCGTGTTGATCAGCGTCAGCGCCGTCGCTGCCGATGCGCCGGCAAAACCGGCAACGACGGCCAGCGCCCTTTTCGCCGGCGGCTGCTTCTGGTGCATCGAAGCGGATTTTGAAAAACTGCCCGGTGTCATCGGCGCCGAATCCGGCTATACGGCGGGCAGAACGGCCAATCCGACCTACGAGCAGGTCAGCGCCGGCGGCAGCGGGCATGTCGAAGCGGTGCGCGTCACCTACGACCCGGCGAAAGTGAGCTATCCGCAACTGGTCGATTATTTCTGGCGTCACATTGACCCGACGGTCAAGGATCGGCAGTTCTGCGACTCTGGTACGCAGTACCGGAGCGGCATCTACTGGCAGAACGAAGCCGAGAAAAAGGTCGCCGAAGCGAGCCGTGATGCGCTGTTGAAGGGCGGCAAGCTGCCGCAGATCCACACCGAGATCATCGCCGCCAC
>CAJAHZ010000082.1 GCA_903939665.1 uncultured Pseudomonadota bacterium
AGGCCGCGCGAGAAGCTGCCAAAGCCCCGGATGACGACCCGCGCACCGGCATCGCCATGCGCTTTCAGCCGCGCCTCGAAAGCCTCCACGACACGCTCGGCAACGGCTTTGGAAATCTCGGCCGATCTGGCCACGGTGTCGATGGTTTCGGTCTTGTTCATGATGTGGTTCTCCTTGAAAGGTGCGGCGATCCGAAGGGGTTGAATCACCGTGGAGGTGGTATTTTGCATAGCCGTTCAATGGGGCGCAAAGCCTTTATCAGTGCGGCTTCCAAGGCTTTCCGATAACGTTTTTTAGGGCTGCCACGAAAACGCTGATGCGCAAATTTTCGATGCTGAGGGAGCCCCTTGGGGCAGATGGGCAGCGCGGCTGCCGAGGCGCAGCGGAGCAACGCAGTGCGAGCCGCCGCAGGCAGACCGCAGGGCGGGCGGGGCACGTGCACCGCGTCGGGGCGCGTAGCGCGCCGACGGAAGCCAAGGGCAAGCGCAGCGCGCAGGAGCGCGATGGCACATGGCGCGCACGAAGTTCGTTGGGCTGACTTTTTCGGCCGTTGCGCGCCGCAAACGCTACTTCAGGGAACCGGCACAGGCTGGCGTGCTGCTTGCAGGAGCAAGGTTTGCATAACGCCCGTTATGCGGGGAGCGTAGCGACCGAACAGACGCCGTGCAGGGAGCCTGCGACCGGAACGAGCGCCTGCGCATAATGCGGCGTTATGTAGGCCGCAGCGAGGGCAAGCAGCGTGACAGCCGGGAAGCTGCGAGGGTTTTTCCGGCGTAGCCGCTGGCGCCATGAGCCAGCGTTACCGGCTGATGGCAGAAGCGGCGGTCAGGCTGCTGCTGCGTAATTTTTGCAGAGGGCGGTGGTGACAGGGCGGCGTTTGCCGAACGCGGCAAAGCCGTGGCGCGGTTGTTGGCGCGACGGCGTGGTGGAGTCCGCGATGCGGTAGCGACGGCGCGGGGCTTGCGGGGTTGGGGTTGGCAAGCGCCGTGACGGAGCGGTCAGGTCAGTGTCGAATCGCCTCGGTCAAAATCGGGACGGTCACTTGACTATACGCACAAATATACATACGCTGCAGACATGCGCTATACCTACGACTCAAAAAAGCGAACGACCAACCTCAAGAAGCACGGGTATGACTTCGAGGACGCGCCACTGGTTATTGCAAGCGCGGCTACGGTGACATTTGAAGACAAGCGCTTCAATTACGACGAGCAACGATTCATTACGCTGGGGGTGCTGCGCGAGGTTGTGGTGGTCATTGTCACCGCCGAGACGGACGAAGAAATCCACGTTATTTCGATGCGAAAGGCTGAACGAAATGAGCAAGAAATCTACTTTGCAAACCTTTGATAGCGATCTGCCGATCACGCAATCAGACATTGATGCCGGAAAGCTGCTCTTGGTGAAACGCGTCGCTGGCCGCGTTGTGCTGCCAAAGAAGCGCGTCACTCTGTACCTTGATGCGTCTGTCGTTGAGCGATTCAAGCAACAGGCTGGAGAGCGTGGTTATCAAACATTGATCAACGAAACACTCAAGTCATCTTTCGAGCATGCCGACATCGAGGAAACGCTGCGCAAGGTCATTCGAGAAGAATTACGGACGAAGGCTGCCTGAAACAATCAGGCGCGGCCTCGTATCTGCGGCATTGGGCTG
>CAJAHZ010000083.1 GCA_903939665.1 uncultured Pseudomonadota bacterium
CATTTGCAGCACCTCGGGCTCGGCTTCGAGAAAAGCCACGACCGACGCATCACGTCCGGTTTGGGGGCGCAACTCAGGCTCGTAGTGCGGATTGGGCAGGCAACGTACGTCGAAAACGAGATCGGCGTCGAGCGGGATACCGTGTTTGAAGCCGAACGATTCAAAGAGCAGCGTCAGTCCCTGCCCGGGCTCGGCCGCAATGAACTGGCGCACCCATTCGCGCAACGCGTTGGGTTTGACATCGCTGGTATCGATGTGGTGACCGAGCTTGGCCAGATGGTCGAGGCGAATGCGCTCCTCGGCAATCGCCTCCATCAGCGTCCGTTGTTCGTTGGCCAGCGGGTGCCGGCGACGCGTTTCAGAGTAGCGTTTAAGCAGTGTCTGACTCTTGGCATCAAGAAAGAGAAACTGCAGTTCAAGATCGCAGGCACGCAACGCGTCGAGTTGCTGCGGCAGCGTGGCCAGGCTCTCGCCACTGCGGATGTCGACAGCCACCGCCACCTTGTCGTAGCCTTGTTGATCGAGCTGACCGACAAGTTGCTGCAACAATTGAGATGGCAGGTTGTCGATGCAGTAATAGCCCGCATCCTCAAGGACATTGAGGGCGATTGACTTGCCTGAACCGGACAGGCCGCTGATGAGAACGAGGTGCATGCGTCGCAGCATAGCGGATCGTGGCAGTATTTTACAATTCCACGATCAGGCAGCAGTGGCGTAAAGTGACAAATCTGCCGACCAATCCTGTATCCGAAGACAGAAATCATGAAACTTCTCGACATTGCATTCCTCGCCGATCTGGTCGCCATCCGCCGCGACATCCACGCGCATCCCGAGTTGGCCTTCAGCGAAACGCGCACCGCCGACATCGTCGCCCGCGAGCTCGCTTCGTATGGTCTTGAGGTGCATCGCGGACTGGCTGAAACAGGTGTTGTCGGCATTCTGCGCAAGGGCGGCAGCTCGGCATCGATCGGCCTGCGCGCCGACATGGACGCCTTGCCTCTGGCGGAAAAAAACGAGTTTCCGCACCGCTCGAAGTGCGAAGGAAAGATGCACGCCTGCGGCCACGACGGGCACACCACGGCACTGCTCGGCGCGGCGCGCTATATGGCGGAACACAAGGACAGCCTGGCGTTTGACGGCAACATCCACTTCATTTTCCAGCCCGCCGAGGAGTCGGAGGGCGGCGCTGCGGTGATGATTCAGGATGGCCTGTTCGAAAAATTCCCGATGAACGCGGTGTTTGGTCTGCACAACTGGCCGGGCATCCCGGTCGGCGAAATCGCCGTCGTGCCAGGACCGGTAATGGCCGGCACCTGCGCCTTCGAAATCGCCGTGCGCGGCCACGGTTGCCACGCAGCCATGCCGCACCAGGGGGTCGACACGCTGGTCGCGGCGAGCCAACTGGTGCTCGCTCTGCAGACCGTCGTGTCGCGCAACCTGCACCCCTGCGAATCGGCGGTAGTCAGCGTCACGCAGATGCACGGCGGCGAAGCATGGAACATCATCCCCGACGACGCCGTGCTGCGCGGCACGATCCGCACCTTCAAGCCGGAAGTCGAAGAAGTGGTCATGCGCGCCATCGAGCGCCTGTGCACCGGGATCGCCAGCGCTTTTGGCGCACAGATCACGGTGAATTTCGACCACCGCTATCCGCCAACCGTGAACAGCGCTGCCGAAACCGAACTGTGCCGTCGCGTCGCCGACGAACTGTTCGGCGCGACAAAGGTACGTCGGGAAGAATTGCCGTCAATGGGTGCCGAGGATTTCGCCTACATGCTGCGCGAGAAGCCCGGTTGCTACGTATGGCTGGGCAACGGGCCGGGTACCGGCGGCTGCACCCTGCACAACCCGCACTACGA
>CAJAHZ010000084.1 GCA_903939665.1 uncultured Pseudomonadota bacterium
CACCAGCTTCCGCATGTTCCCGGACTCCAGCGCCGCCGCACACAAGAAGGAAGGCGGGCAGCCCGCGCCGAGCGCCGACCAGGTCGCCTTCACGCAGATCATGCGCGGGATTCACTTCTGATCGCTTAGGAACCCGCCCTGCGACGCACTGCACCTTTTCGCGTGCAGGGTGCCGCAGGGCGAGTTGGCGGGATAACCGGCCCGGCGCCCATCACCACGGCGAGCTAGCCAGGATTGAATAAGCGCCAGTGAGCATCAGTGACTTACTGAGACTCACCCTTACCTTGCGGCCTTCGCTGTCAGCAGCGTTGAGCGAATATCGACTTCCGTAATAACCGGACCCTCACTGTTACATTTTCTTTTCATCCAGTTTGGGTATACCGGCTGGAATTTTCAGCCATGCGCACAACCCCGCGTCGTAACACGTGCATTGACACAGCTGGAAAGCATGTGCATCATAATGTACATAGATGTACATCTGGGGGATATATGCAAGAAGCCACGTTCACCGAACTGCGCAATCACGCAAAGGATTATTTTGATGCTGTCGAAGGCGGGGATACGGTCCGTATTTTTCGCAACGGGAAACCGATTGCCGAAATTGTGCCTATCCGATCAGCGGTTCCGTCATGGAAAAAGCAATCCACACCACTTACGGTCAAAGGTTTGTCGTTGAGCCGAGAAATTTTGAACGATCGGGATGAATCGGCGTGAAGGTGTTTCTGGATACCTCAGCTTTTGCGAAGCGTTATGTTGCCGAGCAGGGGACAGACAAGGTAATGGCGTTATGCCAGCAGGCAGACAGCCTCGTCGTGAGTGTTATGTGCCTACCGGAACTGATCTCTACATTGTCCCGCCTCGTACGGGAAAAGAAGCTTTCCAAAGCGGATTACCGGGAATTGAAGGGTGACACGGTGGCAGATCTGGCTGATGTGGACATCTGCCAGATCACATCGGGCATTATGGATTCAATAATTTTGCTTCTAGAGTCGCATCCACTTCGGGCAATGGATGCTATTCATGTGGCATGCGCCCTCGCCGTAGATCCTGACACCTTTGTTTCGGCCGACCATCGGCAACTTTTGGCAGCACAAAAGGCTGGGCTCAAGATTGTTGATGTCTCGTGAATAATCTCCACAATTGACAGGCGGTTCCCGGCCATCAAGAGACGCTCAGGAAATCGCCCCTTAGTCGCCGTTCAATTCAAGCCTCCCTCCAAACCGGCCATTCTGTCGGAGCCTCACAAATGTATCTTGCTTCTGTAATTTCACAGGAGTAGCTTCTTACTTCTGAGAACCGCGACAAAAACCAGCAGCGGATCAGGCTTGTCGAAGCAGGGAGTACACCATGCGCAGATCAGTCACCTTCACCAGCCTGCTCGCAACACTGTTGCTGTTGCTCGCCTGCGAGCAAAGACCGGCAGACAAGCCGCTGCAATACAGCAGCGCTCCGGCGGCCAGCCAGCTCCCCGTTTACCGGCTGGTTCCCCATCCGCTGTACACCCCGCAAAAACTCAGCGAAACCTTTCAACCGCTGGTTGACCATCTGAACCGTCAGCTATCGGGCGCACGTATCGAACTGGAAGCCTCGCGCGACTACCAGGCCTACGAACAGAAATTCCGTGCGCGCGAAGCCGAATTCCTGATGCCCAACCCCTGGCAAACGATCGAAGCGATGAAGGTCGGCTATCACGTCATCGCGATGTGGGGCGATGCGGAAGACTTCAAGGGAATTTTCATCGTACGCAAGGATAGCGGCATTGAAAAACCCACCGACCTCAAGGGCAAGGTGGTCAGCTACCCGTCGCCGACGGCGCTCGCTGCGGCCATCATGCCGCAATATTTTCTGCATACCAGCGGCATCGACGTGAACAAGGATATCGAGAACATTTACGTCGGCTCGCAGGAGTCGTCGATCATGAACGCCTACCTCGGCCAGTCTGCAGCCGGCGCCACCTGGCCGCCGCCCTGGCGCATGTTCCAGAAACAGCACCCGACCGAGGCGGCCCAGCTCAAAATGATCTGGGAGACACCGACCCTGATCAACAACTCGGTAATGGCTCGCGACGACGTCCCGGAAGCCGTTCGCCAGACCGTCCGCCAGACGCTGCTCGATCTGCCGAAGACACCGGAGGGCCAGAAAATACTCGCCGGCATGGAAACCGCCCGTTTTCATCCCTCAGATGACGCAAGCTACGACATCGTCCGGAAATATGTTGCGCGCTTCGAAAATGAAGTGCGCCCGGTAGAGCGCAAATAATGCTCAACAGGCTGAAACAACTGCTGCTTGGCACACTGCGCCGACAACTGATGCTCGGCATGGTCGTCATTACTGCCACGACGATGTCCCTGTTTGTCTGGGACACAACCCGTCGGCAGCAAGCCGCGATGTTCGAGGAACTGTCCGAAGAGGCGGTGGCGCTGGCGCGCGGCATGGCAACCTCAACGGCCGTATGGGTCGCATCACGTGACTACGGCGGCTTGCAGGAAATCATCGGCAGTCTCGCGCAGTATCCCGACATGCAGCACGTCATCGTGCTCGATCTCAAAGGGCAAGTACTGGCGCACAGCGATCCGGACAAACGCGGGCTATATCTGAGCGATCTGCCCAAAGAAGCCGCATCGAAAATCCTTCAAAACGGCGCAGGCCTGATCGATGTTGCCAGCCCCATCCTGCTTGCCGGAAAACACATCGGCTGGGCGCGGATCGGGCTGACCAGAACCACTCTTGACGCCCGACTCAGCGGCGTAATGCGCAGCGGCATCATCTACGTGATACTCGGCATGGTGCTCAGCGCCCTGGTCGCCGCCTTGACCGGCACCTACCTGACGCGCCGGCTCTATGTCATCCGGCATGTCGCCGATGCCGTCCGGGCCGGCGCCTCGGAATTGCGCGCAGGGTTATCGGGCGATGACGAGGCAGCGCAACTTGCCCACCAGTTCAACGGCATGCTCGACACCATCGCGCAGCGCGAAGAAGGTCTGCGGCAGAGCGAGGAACGCCTGCGCAACATCCTCAACACCGCGCTCGACGCCGTTATCGGCATGGACGCCGAGGGCCGGATCGTCGAATGGAACCTCTGGGCGGAAACCGTTTTTGGCTGGACAAGCGACGAAGCCATCGACCGGCTACTCGCTGACACGATCATTCCCGAGCAATACCGCGAGGCGCACAAAAACGGACTGAGCAGATTCCTGAGCAGCGGAGAATACCGCCTCATGAACCGGCGCATCGAGATGACCGCCCTGCGCCGCAACGGCGAAACCTTCCCCATCGAACTGGCAATCATGCCGCTCAGAACCGGCGACTCCTACCGCTTCACCGCCTTCATCAACGACATCACCGAACGCAAACTGGTCTCACAGGAGCTTGAAAAGCACCGCCAGTATCTTCAGGACCGCGCTATCGAACTGGCAGAAGCCCGCGACGCCGCCGAAGCCGCCAACCGCGCGAAGAGCGTATTCCTTGCCAACATGAGCCACGAATTGCGCACACCGATGAACGGCATCATGGGCATGACCGATCTGGCGCTGCGCCGCGCCACCGACCCCAAACAGATCGACTGGCTCACCAAGAGCATGGGCGCCGCCAAACATCTGCTCGCCATCATCAATGACGTTCTCGACATCTCGCGGATCGAATCCGACCGCATGACGCTCGAAGAAAAAAACTTCTCGCTCGCGCAAATTATGGGCGACACCCTGCGCATGCAGGACGAACAGGCACTGGCCAAGGGGCTGCGCCTATCACTGGAGATAGACCCAACCCTGCCCGAGGTTCTCTGCGGCGACGCCTTGCGTCTGAAGCAGATGCTGCTCAACTTCATTGGCAACGCCATCAAATTCTCCGAACGCGGACAGATCACGGTACGCGTCAGCGCGGTCGAGGAAGACAGCCACAGCCTGTTGCTGCGCATCGAAGTCACCGATCAGGGCATTGGCCTCAGTCCCGAACAACAGGCCCGCCTGTTTCACGCATTTACGCAGGCAGACGACTCATCTACCCGCAAGTTTGGCGGCACCGGACTTGGCCTGATCATTTCCAAACGCATCGCGCTGCTGATGGGTGGCGATGCCGGGGTAATCAGCGAAACGGGGATCGGCAGCACCTTCTCGATCACTGCGCGGCTAAGGCAGGCAATCGTCGGACAGCAACCCGACGCCACACCGCCAACCGCGCTGCCGGCCAGCATCGCCCCTGCTGCATCGGCGCGGGAGATGCTGGCGCAGCAGTTCACCGGCGCACGCGTGCTGGTGGTCGAAGACGACCCGATGAATCAGGAAGTCGCCGTCTGTTTGCTGGAAGCCGTCGGCCTCACCCCGGACGTCGCCAGTAACGGCCAGGAAGCCATAGCGCTGGCATACGGAGGCAGCTATGCGCTGATTCTGATGGACATGCAGATGCCCGTAATGGGCGGACTCGATGCCACGCGCGACATTCGCCGCCTGCCCGGCATGTCGCTAACACCGATTCTGGCAATGACCGCCAACGCCTTCGACGATGACCGCGACCGCTGCCTAACGGCCGGCATGAATGGTCACATCAGCAAGCCGGTGGACCCGGAAGTGCTCTATGCAACGCTGCTCTACTGGCTGCAAGCCAGCGAGGCGCACGCCGTAACGCTGCAGTAGCGCAACGGCGCCATCGAACGCCCGGAGGCGCGGCCATCTTCATTGGCGGTGCAGTCGCAGAGCATATTTTGATTGCATTCGCTCGGAGAGCACAACCCACCCATCAACAAGGACGCCGGTGCCGATTAGTCAAACGTTGCTGAATGACCGCTTTGCCAGTCCGGCTACTTCTGCTAAGGGTCGGAAGCGGAAACAACTGCCTTTTCCATTTCTAGCTATCAGCAGCGCCTCGAACTGCCACTGAATCTCAGATGAAAGCTTCTACTTAACTTCGCTGATTCGCCCCCGGCTAACCATCAGGCTTGGCTTTCGAGTCAGGCAACGGTTTTTCTCTGATTTTTCCTTGCGATCCACGCGTCGTCGCCGGCAGGAGCTTGGGTTGTGGTTGCGGTGTAGTCGGGCGCTGCTGGACCGTTGCATAGCGCAACTGGAACTGCACCGGGGCAGCTTCTTTCAGCACCACCCCATTGCGATCAACAATCGCCGCAGCAAGCTGCTGACGCTGATTAGCAAGGGGCAATTGATCGCCCCAGAACTCCGGCGGGATCATGAATTCAGTTGCCGTAAAACGCTGACCAACAGGACGGCCATTGATGCTCACCGCAAAGGCGTGCCCTTCACCCAGACGCAGCACTGGATCAACGGCGAGGCGGACTTCGAAAACCGCCGTGTTGGCGACAATGCTCCCTTCATTCTCCGGAAAAACGATGCTGAAACTGCGATAGGCGACGGCACTTTCCTTATCGCCCACCGGTTTTTCAGCCGCCGGTTTGTCACTGACTGTCTTGCGCTTGGCGGGTGGCGAGACGCTCTTTTCCGCAGGGCTGCCACCGGTCAGCGTTGCGCTATCAATGACATTGAGCGGCTTCAGTTCGATGGCCTTGGCGCCCGGCTGCGGCTTGTCTGAAAACGACGGGCCATTGGCGCCCTTCGTTTCATAAACGGGCTGTGCCGACGCCATTGTTGCACCAAGCAGAAGGCAAACGACCAGAGACATCATCATTGTGATTCGTTTCATCACACGCTCCTCAACATTCACCCGCACTAGCGGCATCCCGTTTTTCCAGCGCCTTTATCAACGCATCGGCGACTCGCGGCGAAAAAAGCATCGCCAGATGACCCAGCCCATCGACCGCCATATGCATCGCGCCGGGCAGTTGCAGATTCGACTGGGGCATCACGTAGTTGTCGTGCGAACTGTAAATGACAACAGTTTCCGGCATCAGCGTTTCGCGCGCAAGCGCCTGCAACCATTCACTGCCCGCTTCCATCTGCCGGCCGTTTTGACCCATGCCGATACGCGCCAGTTCGCTCCCCGCATGAGGGGTGGCGAGGGTGATCAACCGGGCGACGCGCTGCAGACCAAAGCGCCGCAGGTAAGCGCGCGCCACCAGCCCACCCATGCTGTGTCCGACAAGAATCAACTGCGACGCACCCGTTTCGGCCAGGACGGCATCAATGCGCTTGGCCAGCGGCTCGACATAATTCTCGATGCTGGTGTAGATCGGCTCCAGACTGATCGTTGCCACCGTCCAGCCCGCAGCCTCGAGGCGGCGGCGTAACCACCACCAGGAAGCACGCGAACAAGCGAAACCATGAATCAAGAGCAGCGGCGGGCGATCACCCGCCGGTTTGAGCCGATCCGGCCCCATCCACGCGGCCTCAAAAGGAGAGATAAGGACAAAATTGGCGATGAATGCCGCATACTCGGCGAGCGCCATTGTCACCGCCTGCATCGGAGACAGACGCGGCGAAGCGGAACGATAGACCCATGCCAAAACATAAGTCAGCAAAGTAATCAAGGCGCGCACAAGCAAAACGCCAGCCACTGCAGCGAGTAGCGCAACGGACAGCGACGCATCGAAGCAGCGCACGGCAAGCGTGACGTAAAGGGCAACTTCGAGCGCCAGGAACAGGCGAAGAACAGTGGCAAGCATGACGCAACTATAACTTACAGGATCACTGGTTCCGGTCTGCCGGTGAGTTCAGCCGCCAGCAGGCTGGCGTTGCGGGCGACCAGTCCGTAAATTGATAACTGCGGATTGGCGCCCAGACTGGTCGGAAAAACCGATCCGTCATGCACCGAGAGGTTGCCGAGCCAGAAATGCCGACCGCGATGGTCGACGATGCCGCGCACCGGGCTGTCGGCCATCCCGCACCCGCCCATCACGTGCGCGCTCACCACGCGGCAAAGCAAGGGCTTGAGCGGCAACTCGGCGATCCCCTTCTTCGCTTCAGCCCAGCTTGAATAGCCCGGCGTCGTTTCATGGACCGGGGTAACCCAGCGCGCCCCAGCGGCGAACTGTATCTCGGCCATGGCCAGCAAAGCGCGCCGGGCGCTTTCCCAGATCACGTCGTTCAGCGGGTAATCAAGCACCGGCAAACCGTCACTGCCCAAACGTACCTGACCACCACGACTCTCGGGGTGAAAGCCGTCGCGCATCAGCGCCAGCAGGGCATTGACCTTGGGAAATTCCTGCATCAAGCGGGCGTGCCCCGCACCCAAGCCCTGCAGCGTGGTCGAGAATAGTACGGGGTGCAACGGCGGCGTCTCAAGCTTGAAACCCAACGGGCCATCGACCGGTGCCTGGTGCAGGTAATGATCCGAATAGATCGACTGCGGCGCACCGGAATAACCGTTAACCCGCTCGGGCATCAAAGCCGACGAAATGACTACGGGATGGAGGAAAGTGCGTTTGCCGAGCAAGCGATAAGGATCAGGAACGCCGCTGCGCAGCAGCAGTGCCGGACTGCCGATAGCGCCGCCAGCGATGACAAAATGGCGAGCTCGCAAATGCACACGAACGCCGGACGGATGGATGCCGTCGGCACTGAGCGCCACGCAGTCGAGCTGCGTCACGCGGTTGCCTTCAAAACGCAAACGCTCGGCGCGCAGTCGCGAATACAGCGTCGCCCCGCGGCGCAGCGCTGCCGGGATCGTCGTCAGCAGCATCGACTGCTTGGCATTGGTCGGGCAGCCCATGCCGCAGTAGCCCAGATCCCAGCAGCCCTTGACGTTGCGCCGGATAGTGCCGAAATCAATGCCGAGTTTTTCCGCACCGCGGAGCAGAACCTTGTTGTTGACGTTCGGCGGCGTATCCCAGGCGCGTACCGAAAGCTTGTGCTCCATCGCAGCAAACCACGGATCGAGCGATTCGGCGCTGAGCTGGCGCAGGCCGAACTGCTGCTGCCAGAAGCCCAGCGTGGCAGGCGGCGTGCGAAAGCAGCTGGCCCAGTTAAGCGTTGTCGAACCGCCAACATTGCGCCCCTGCAGGATATTGATCGCCTTGTCCGACGTTTTTCGCGCCGCCG
>CAJAHZ010000085.1 GCA_903939665.1 uncultured Pseudomonadota bacterium
CAGCGTTTCGGCCGGCATGCGCCCGCCGGTGCTGGCGAAGTAGCGCAGGTGTTCGTTGATCTCCGGCGGCCAGCTTTGTTGGGCCAGCTGGATGTACAGCGGCGGTACGGCAGTCAGGCCGGTAACTTTCTCTTTTGCCATGGTGGTGAGCACGTCGCGCGGGAGCAGGTAGTTGAGCAGGACAACCCGGGCGCCGCTCAGAAAGGCTGTGGTCAACTGGCTGAAGCCGGCGTCAAAAGAGAGCGGTAGCGCGGCCAGTAGCGTGTCTTCCGCGTTGTTTTCGAGGTAGCTGGCTACGCTTTGCGCACCGACCACGAGGTTGCGATGGGAGAGGACGACGCCCTTGGGTTTTCCCGTGCTGCCTGATGTGTAGAAGATGGCGGCAATGTCGCTGTCTATCTGGCGGTAGGGCGCGTGTCCGGCTTTCTGGGTTGAGGCGTTCCAGTAGTGGGTGTCCGGTTCGGCGGTGGGTTCGGTGAGCAGAATGTGTCGCAGGTCGGGGCAGCTTGCGCGAATGTTGCCGAGGCTCTTCAGGCGGTCGGTTGATGTCAGCAGGATGCGGACATTGCAGTCGCGCAGAATGTGCGTGACTTGTTCAGTTTTCAGAACAGGGTTGATCGGTACGAAAACGGCGCCGGCTGCGTTTGTTCCGAAACAGGCGATGACGTTTTCCGGGCGTTTTTCGAGGTAGATGCCGACGCGCTCGCCGCGTGCGATATCGAGTTGCAGCAGGGTGTCGGCAAACTGTTCGACACCGGCTTGCAAGCCGCCGTAGGTAAGGGATTGCCCGGCGTAGCGAAGTGCGATTGCCGCTTCGTTTTTGAGGGCGCTTTGGGTGATCAGGTCGTGGAGGAGCATTTGGATTGTCTGATTTGTCTGATCAGTTTGCCGAGGCTGTGTTTGCTGCCCATGAACAGGCCACGCAGGGTGCGTGGGTGAAAGGCAATGATGCCTTTGCGCTCGCGCCGGTGCGACATCCAGTCCCGTTTGTATGCGTCATCGCCGGTAAGGTAGTCGACTTCATGAACCCGGTCTACGTCGATGACATGCCGCATCAGTTCTGCGGTGAGCAGCGTGCCGGCGGAGAAACGATTGCGGCCCTCTATGTAGGCCAGTTTGAATATGTTGGCTTTGCCAGCGTAAACCAGCCAGATCTGTGCGGCGATGGCATCTCCCCGTGATTTGAGTATGCCGAGACGCAACCAGCCTTGTTGTGCGCCCATCCGGCACAGTTCGGTGATGAAGTCGGGGTGCGTTTCGGCAGGCTTCCAGCTTTGCTGGTAAATGGCGGCAAAGGAGTTGATCGCCGCTTCCAGATCAGCACCTGGTTTTTGGTGGATTTCAATGTCGACCTGCCCGGCTTTTTGTGTCTTGCGCTGGTTGCGGTCGATGGTGTTGCGCAGGGTCGAGGGGCGCTTGGCGAGATAGTCGGCGTAGCTGCATCCGGCCACGTCCAGATACCAGTTGCCGAAGCAGCTGTAGCTATCGGCCCAGTAGCCTGCGGCCTGGAGAGCTGGCAGCATGTTGGCGAAAAACGGATGCATTGTGTCGAGCGGCTGGAAGTTGAGCAGTGGCCATCTTTGAGGTTGCGCATACAGCCATTGGCCGATTGCCTGGCAGCTTGCTTCGGTGACGTTCTCAGGTAGGCCTATCGGTCCGAAGAGACTGGCGTAGTAGTTGCTCAAACTGTCGAGGTCTTTGCCGTCTATCGTCGGCAGGCAGATCGCCGCGCCAGTTTCTGTATCGTGGGCAACGATCAGTTGCGTGCTGTCTTGAAAGGTGTTGCCGTGCCGGGATAGTGCTGCAAACCATTCAGGCGTGTAGAAAATTTCCGTACTGCCTTGTTCGGCAAGAAGGCTGGGGAAGGCCTGGGCAAGTCCGGCAAAGTGGTTGAAAACCTGAATGGAGATATTTGCTGGCAAGAGGCGCTCGTGTGCTGAAAGTTGTTGGGGTCATAGCTCTGGTCGTACGGCGGTATGCGCCTGTTTAGCTGTTTCGAATCAATTGCTTGCCGGCAGGCGTCGAATTTTATGTGCAATTATCCGGGGAGGACGCAACTGGTCGCCGCCAGTTAGAAAAACGATTGCTTAAAATCAAGCGAGAGTGCCGCCCGCATTTGCCAGTGCTTTTCTAAGGGCTTCATCATTCGTCGCCAGAGCTAAGCCTTCACGAAGCGCCAGTTCGAGGTACGAAGCATCGTAGGTGGATAGTTTATAGCGGCGAGCCAATTGCAGGGTGTCGCCAAGTGCATGCTCATTGGATCGAGCGTTGGTTTCGATAGACATGTCCTGAAGAATGCCGAGAAACTCAGCGCTTCTGGCTTCTTGCAGCAGGCCCTTGGCTTCTGCTCGAACGATAACATTACCAACCTCCAGCCCCCAGATGCTCGGAACAAGTGCGATATGGTCTTCGTTGTTCAAAAGGTCAAGGATGCGTGTGGCGTAGTGAGCAGCCTCTTGTGTGCCGTCACCAAATAGCCAGCGCATGACCACCGAGTTGTCCAGCACGAAGCGCATCAGTCGCGCCCTTCTTCAATCAATGCCTTGACATTGATGTTGTTGATTGCCGGTTGCGTCTGAATAAACTGCCGCATCCTCTCCGCAGCTTTGGCGCCACTACGTTTTTCGGCCGTACCTGGCGGGACCAAATCGGCTACGTGTTCGCCACGGTTTGTAATCCGGAACGCCATGCCGGATTGCGCCTTTCTCAGGTATTCCGGGAAATGCGTTTTGGCGTCGTAGGCGCCAACATCGACATAGGTGGTCATGCCGTTTTCCTTTATTTTGTCATCAGACCAGTATATCGACTGGTCGGTTGCCGAACAAGTTCTCTTGCAGCGCGGTTTTTGTAAAGCATGGTTGCCGGCGCTTGACTTGTGATTTCAGTTTTGTGTGTTGGCAAGGCGCATCGACAAATGCTGAATGACTGGTGCATGAGTTCAAGGCGCTTCTGCCATTATAATTCTCCTCAGTTAATATTTCAGTCAGCAGAGTGCGTGGGCAAAAAGGGAGGTTTTGTGGATATCAAAAATGAGGTGTTGTCGATTCTTGATGAGGTATTGAGTCTCAAGGGCCGGGGGGCTGCTTTCGCGCTTGAAACCCCGCTGCTTGGCGCGATACCCGAACTGGATTCGATGGCCGTGGTTGCGCTGATCACGACGCTGGAAGAACGTTTTGGATTCATGGTTGATGACGATGAAATTGACGGTACCGTTTTTACTTCGGTGGGAACGCTGGTTGATTTTGTGCAGAGCAAGCTTGCGGCCTGAGCGGTCTGATCAATGACGCTTGAAGCGTTTTTTCTGCCGGCCGCTTCTGGGCAGCGATTTTGTCTGTTTCATCAGCCCGGCTCACAGACTGCAACGCGCGGCGCGGTTGTCTACGTACATCCTTTTGCCGAGGAGATGAATAAATCACGGCGCATGGCTGCGCTGCAGGCCAAGGCGCTGGCGGCTGCCGGCTATGCCGTATTGCAGATTGACCTGCATGGCTGTGGCGATAGCTCGGGCGATTTTGGCGATGCGACGTGGGAAAGCTGGATTGAAGACGTAAGGCTGGCGTGTGACTGGCTGCA